>JBMOKR010000063.1:0-12465 GCA_049324335.1 Patescibacteria group bacterium
AAGTTTGAAAATGGACAAAACATTAAGAAATTTTATAATAGTTGGAATAATAGCTTTTAGTTTAGCAAGCATCTTTTATTTTGTTTATTTTCCGTATAAAGAAAAATATGATTTAAACAAGTGCTTAGAAAGTGTTGAGGTGACATTTAGCAGAAAAAATAGCGAGATAACTGGACATATTGCAGATTTGGAGAAACAAAAAGAGATGGCACAAAAAGAGGCAGATGAAAAAGCTGAAGAGTTCATTAAAAATAATCCAAGGCCTGAGTTTAAACTACTTAAAGTTTCTGGACAAACAAGTACTTATCAAGAATTAAAAGAGAGAGGCATAACAAATAAAGAATATTTGGAATGGGTAAATACAAAAAATGATTTTTTTTCTCCAATATTGAAAATAGACGAGCAAATAAGAATAATTCGATCTGATTATGAAAAAATAGAAAAAGAAAAAGAAGAAGATGAAAGGACATGCTATAAAAAATATCCGCAAAACTAAATTTTGTGCTAATTCCTGTTTAAACCATAATAATATTTCGCTCCAGAAAAAATCTCCCTTACGGGAGATTTTTTGTTAGGTCAATTTTCTAAAGCTTACTTTATACACCGGTTCGTATTCATGCTCTTGCTTATCTTTGAGCGAAATTGATTTGCCATCCATGAGAGTCGTCATAGCCACGTCTGTCATCATCTCTTGAAGCTCGTCGAGCTTCTTTTTTATTTCTTCAAAACGCTTGTAGCGGGAACCCATGTTTCCTTGAGTGACTGATTCAAGCTGTTTCTTCTTGTCGCGGAGCTTTTTGGCTTCCTCGACGGTTTCTTCGTATTCATTGGCGTTAGAAAGAGCGTCTTTATATTCAGCTCGGATTTCCTTTTGTTCCAATTTAAGTTCCTGAATTTCGTTGAATATCTCTTGAATGTCTCGCATAAAATAGTGTCATTGTGAGGAGCGTAGCGACGTGGCAATCTTTAGAGATTCCTCGACTTCGCTCAGAATGACAGAAATTAAAGATAAAACACAAAGCTTATTTTAGCATAGTTTGGCTGAATTGTTAATTTTTAGTTTTAATGCCTTAAACAAGCCAAAAAGCAAAAACTACCAAAATTGGAAAGGCTTATATAAGCCAAAAAATGGCAGATAGACTTGACGGGGGGAGTCAGAAAGAGTATAATAGGCGGTTAACCTGAAAATATGGCCAAAAGCCGAGACTAAGGGTTAA
This sequence comes from Patescibacteria group bacterium, assembly GCA_049324335.1. GTDB lineage: Bacteria > Patescibacteriota > Minisyncoccia > Moranbacterales > UBA2206 > JBMOKR01. Next base: position 1,218 of record JBMOKR010000063.1, read on the forward strand.
CTGGCTTAAAAACTTGAATATTTCAAATGCGTATCATTAGTATTGTGATCGCTTTGCCCCTTTTGTATGTGATGCTTGTGCCTCAACATGCATTGGCTAGCGAAATCAGCTCTAATGAAACAAAAATAAATTTCGAGATAAAAGATAGCTTAAATACAGCCAAAATTCCCTATAATTTCGAAGGCTACGAGCCTATTGAGAAGAAGGGGAGAAAAATCACTATCAACGCTTCAGCCTATACGGCGGCTGCCGATGAGTGTGGAAAATCGGACGGAATTACCGCTTCTGGTAAGAAGGTTCGAGAAAACCATACTCTGGCCTGTCCCAAAATCTATCCTTTCGGAACTCAAATTAAGATCGAAGGATATGGAACCTACACTTGCGAAGACCGCGGTGGAGCCATTAAGGGCAATAAGTTCGATATCTATATGGAAACGAAAGCTGAGGCTTTCGCTTTCGGAAGACGGAACTTGGAGGCGGAGATATTGGAATAAAAAGCTCGGATTTATTTTCCGGGCTTTTTATGTGGCTAATTGACCGGTAGATTTATATTTGATAAGCTTTTATTGTTATCTTAGAAGAAAGGTCGCGTGGCCGAGCGGTTAGGCAAGGGTCTGCAAAACCCTCTACTCCGGTTCAAGTCCGGACGCGACCTCAGTTTACAACTACTAATTGCCCGGGTGGTGAAATTGGTAGACACAAGGGACTTAAAATCCCTCGACAGCAATGTTGTGCGAGTTCGAGTCTCGCCCCGGGCACCGATAAAAAAGCTCCGATTAATCGGAGCTTTTTATTTTTTCTAAGACTTTGGGAATTTTTCTGAAATCTTTGATGAGGGTTTCTCGCATTGATCCGTTGTAGAGCGCGGCGGCGGGATGATACATAGTAAAGAAAACTTGCCGTCCAATTTCGGACATCTCTTTTCTAAGGGCTCGACCGTGGATTTCGGATATTTTTTTCTCCGGGAAGAAGCGTCCCATTGAATGGCGGCCAAGAGTGACAACTAACTTCGGTTGGATGATTTGGATTTGCGAAAGAAGCCATGGCCAGCAAGCAGAGACTTCTTCGGGAAGGGGATCGCGGTTTTCGGGCGGTCGACATTTGACGACGTTAGCGATGAAGATGTCTTCTCGCTTCAAATTGATAATCCCGAGCATCTCGTCCAGAAATTTTCCAGCCGCGCCGACAAATGGGCGACCCAGCTCATCTTCTTTTTTGCCTGGTCCTTCGCCAATAAAAAGTATCTCGGCTCCTGGGTTTCCTTCGCCGGGAACGACTTGAGAACAAGAAGAACGCAAAATGCATTTCTGGCACCCCTTACATTCGGCATGTAGTTTTTTGAGGCGTTCTTGTTTGTCCATGTTATTTCAAATCGTGAATTCTGATTAGCTTAAACTTGTCATCCTCCGTGTTCCAGATAGCAAAGGTAGGCGGATAGATCTCTCCTCCGGTCGTCCCAGGATTCAAGAGTTTGCAGTTTCCGCTCATCGTCTCCCAGGGTTTATGGGTATGGCCATAGAATACGAACTTATATTTTCCGGTTCTGGCCAGTTCTTTGGCACGGTTTGGAAAATGAACAAAAGCGATGGGATTTTTTTCCAGATTAGCTTCTCCAATTTTGGGAAACAGAAAAACGTTGCGATATTTTTTCTCTTTTTCCAATTCCCGAAGATCATCATATTCCGCATTGCCAAAAGTGAGAAGGATATTTCCAGAAAAGTTGTCGCAGAAAAAATCCAAAGTTTCTTTCGAGGCTACGTCGCCACAACAAACAAAAGTTTTGATCTTTTTGGCATTGCAATGATCCAAAACTTTTTTGAGATTGACAACGTTATTATGAATGTCAGAAATGATGGCAACTAGCATAAAATTTCTAATTTCTAATTTCAAATTTCTAAACAATTTCTAATGACTAAATTATTGTCATCTCGAGCTTGTCGAGAGATCTTCTTGGCAGTATTACCCAGCGGTATCAGTTGGCAGATTCCTCGACTTCACTACGTTTCGCTCGGAATGACAGCTAATATAAAATATTATTTTCTCATTTCTTTTAATAATTCTATATCTTCCACAACCTTATCATGTTCAGTCTCAAGAATCATGTCGATGTTTCTTTCTTTAGCAAAAGCGACAAAATTTTGGAAAGCCTCTTCGCCGATGAGTCCCTTTCCCAAGTGTTCATGGCGATCTCTTTTGCTCTCGAGTTCTGCCTGACTGTCGTTAGTATGAATTAATTTTATATAATCCAATCCCAGCTCCTCGTCTATCCTCTTTAGACTCTTCTCAAAACTTTCTTTAGTGCGCCAATCATAGCCGGAAGCGAATGAATGCTGGGTGTCGAGACAGATTCCGGCGATGGCATCGCCCCCAACTCCTCTAATGATTTCTGCTATTTCAGAAAAATCGTCGCCAATTATTTCTCCCGCTCCGGCGCTGTTTTCAATTAGCAGTTTTGTTGATCCTGAATATCCTTCCAAACATTTTTTGAGCATCTCGATAGTTTTTGAAATCGCTTCTTTTTGTCCCAAGTCTTTGGCAGTTCCGAGGTGTGTCATGACATACTTGGCGCCAATTTTTGAAGCGCGTTCCAGTTCGTCGCGGACGACACTTACTGAACCGTAGCGGATGCGGTTGTTGCTGGAAGCGAAATTGATGTAATACGGCGTATGGACGTAGAAAGTTTTTAGTTGGTAGTTTTTAGTTTCTAGCTTAAATCTTTCAATAACTTCCGGGGTGAGTTCTGGGGCTTTTCCGCCTTGAGGCGAGCGGGTGAACATTTGAAAACATTCGCAACCTAAATCAGACGCTCTTTTGGGGGCTTCAAAAACTCCTCCTTGAATTGAAACGTGGCAACCAATTTTCATAGCAGATAGTATCTAGTAGTTAGTATTTTAGCACATAAAAAAAGCATTCCGAAAGGAATGCCGATGACTTTATGGACTTTATGACTTTTGACTTTTTGGCTCCGGACCTACTCCACTTTCCAGCCGTCAAGTGTTTCGACGATTTTTCCGGAAACTTCAAAGCCTGAAGCTAGTTTATGTCCGCCTCCGCCGAAAGCCCCGGCAATCTTGGAGACGTCGACGCCTTTGTATTCTTCACTCCTGAGACTGCCCTTTACAATTCCACCCGGGCGTTCGGAAAGGATAAGAGAAAACTTGGTTCCGGGAACGGTATTGAGGATTTCTGCCACGTGGGCGATATCGTCCGAGGTAGCTTCGCACTCATTGAGATCGGCGAGAGTTAGCGCAGAAACAATCATTCCGTTATCCGGATTGAAGCGAGCCTTTTCAAAGGCTTTGCCCCAAAGTTTCAAAGTGGATATTTTTTTGTTGGAAAAAGTAGAACTGATTATTTTGGAAAGGGTGGCGCCTTTTTTCATGAGAGCGGAGGAAATTTCCATGACGCGGGGAGTGGTATTGGAGTGCTGGAAAATTCCGGTGTCTCCCAGGATTCCGAGAAGGAGAAAAGTGGCAGTCTTTTGATTTATTTCTAAGTGATTGGATTCTAAAAAGTTGTAGATGATTTCACAAACTGAAGAATAGTTGGGATCGATGATATTTATATCTCCCTGGATAGTGATGTCTGGGTGATGGTCAAGAAGGGCGATAACTTTTTTTTCCTTGAGACCGGAAAATACTTTTTGAAATCCGCGCTCGACACTATCACAGGCAATAATGAGATCAAATGCTTCCCAGTCGGCCTTTTCCGGTTCGATGAATTTCTTTTCAGGAGAAATATTAGAAAGGAATTCCGGAAACGGATCGAAACAGAGTAGCGAAACTTTTTTACCGATATTCTGAAGGAACTCTTCCATGGCCAAAACCGAGCCGACCGTATCAGCGTCAGGACGCGAGTGAGCGAAGAGAGCGACGGAGTCGGACTTTTGGATGACGCTCCAGAGAGTTTTAAATTCTTGGGAAAAATTTTGCATGGCTACTAATTACGAATCAATTACAAATATACGAATGTACGAATCTTTGATTAGTATATTAGTACAGATTCGTAATTCGTAGATTAAGTATTGAAAATGCGACCGCTTGTCCGGTCGCACCTCTTATATCTCTTTGAGAAGCTTTTCGATTTCTTCGGCTTTTGATTCGGTGAGATCTACTTTGAATTCAATCTTGGGCAGAGGGCGCATGGAAAGTTTTTTGTTGAGCGCTCCTTGAATCCGATAAATCTCTTTTTCAAAAGTCTTTATAACATAATCGATTTCCTTCTCGGGAAATATGCTTACGAACACTCGAGTATAGCGGAGATCGCTGGTGGTGTCAACCTTAGCGATGGTGGCGAAGACTCCTGATTTCAGTGAAACCTCCTTGAGGATGATTTCGTTCAGGTGAGCGCGTACGAGGTCGTTAATTTTTTGGATGCGTTCAGACATAACATTAATATTGAAACTCAAATCAACACATCTGTCACCCTGAGCTTGCCGAAGGGTCTACTCACTAATTTTGCCCAGATATGCTATATAGCAGATTCCTCGGCTACGCTCGGAATGACACGTGTTTAGTCATTTGAATTTGGGATTGGGTTTGATATTGGAAGTTAGAATTTTTAAATTAGAGATTTTTTTTCCTCACTTCTTCCTTGAAGCAGATAAGGGTGTCGCCCTCTTTTATTTTGGTCCCGCCTAGAAAAGTAATACCACATTCCTGTCCAGCCGAGACTTCGTCGGTGTTAACTTTATTGGTTTGGAGATTGGAAAGTTCTCCTCGGCCGATGATATTTTCACCTCTTTGGACTTCCAGAAGTGAATTATTAATAAGTTTTCCGGACTTGACTCGTCCGCCCAAAATCATATCTTTCTTGCCATGCTTAAAAAGGGCCAGAACTTCCAATTTTCCAAAATCCACTCGTTCAACTTCCATAGGGAGCATTTCAGAAAGGCGCTTCTTTATTTCTTCTACTAATTCATAAATAATCTTATATTGTTTGATTTCCACTTTTTGATTTTCTGCCATTCTCTTGGCGACCGGAGTGACTTCAACATTAAAACCCAGGAGAAGCGCTTGCCCGGTGGCGGCCATTCGAACATCCGACTCGCTCACATTGCCGACTCCGGAGCTCAAGTAGTTGACAGCAACTTCGTCCGATTTTATTTCTCCCAAGATTTGTTCAATGGCTTCTAACGTTCCTTGGACGTCAGCCTTAAGGACCAAGTTGAGTTTTTTAATTTTTTCATCTTCGATTCTGCCAGCCAACTTTTCTTTAGGGTTTCCATTTTCCAGTCCGAGTCCGATATTTTCATTCATTTTGTGCCTGGCGGCTGATTTGGAATCCAAAACTTCAAGAACATCATTAGAATTAGGAGTGCCACTTAGTCCCATAAGGCTAATCGGGGTGGAAGGCTTGGCTTCAGCTATTCTTTTGCCCAGATAATCTTCCATTCTTCGGACTCGTCCGAAAACTTGACCAGCCAAGATGTCCTGGCCCTCCTTGAGAGTTCCGGTTTTTACGAGGATCGTGGCAACTGGTCCTTTTTGCGGGTCAAGATGGGATTCCAGAACAATTCCGAGCGCGTCTCTTTTGGGATTAGCCTTAAAATCCTCTACTTCTGCTACCAAAAGAACGCTTTCCAGAAGGGAATCAATACCTATATTCTGTTTGGCGCTTACCTCATTGCAAATCACTTTTCCGCCCCATTCTTCAATTTGGATGCCATTCTCGCTAAGTTCTTGCTTGGCGCGCATTACATTAGCTTCTGGTTTGTCTACTTTGTTGATGGCTACAATAGTCGGGACCTTTTTAGTAAGAAGATATTCAATTACTTCCTTGGTCTGCGGACGGACTCCGTCATCAGCCGCAACAACTAGTATGGCAATATCAGCAATAGAAACTCCGCGTTCTCGCATTGAAGAAAAAGCTTCGTGTCCCGGAGTGTCAATGAAAGTAATGAGCTGGCCCTTCTTGTGGACTTGGTAGGCGCTGATATGCTGGGTGATGCCACCTGATTCAGAAGCGGCCACGTTAGCTTTTCGAATGGTGTCCAAGAGGGTAGTTTTGCCATGGTCGACATGTCCCAGAATTGTCACGATGGGAGGGCGATTCTCCAAGGTTTCTCCAGATTCTTTCTCCTTTCGACAAATTTCCAAAAGCTTTTCCAGAGTCATCTGTTCTCCGGTTTCCTTGATTTCTTCCTCGACTTCAAATCCGAGGTCAGCGGCAATAATCGAGGCAGTTTCAAAGTCTATTTTCTCATTGATAGTAGCCAGAATCCCGTTTTTCATCAGCTCTTCAATCACTTTTCCCAGGGGCAGATTCAAAAGTTCGCTGAATTTTTTAACTGTTATAGTGGCTGGAAGCCTTAGCTTGTTGTTTTGAGCAGTTTCTGTCATTCTTTTTCCTTAATGGTTAGTTTTTCTTCTACGGGAGAAGTTCGGGGCTTCTTTTCTTTCTTTAAAGCTATTTTTATGGCTTTTTCTTCTTCCTCGGTAAAAGGATGTTTTTCTGCTTTCCCTCCCAAGACTGCTTTGGCGTAAATGCGAGTGCCTTCTCGAGTAAAAAGAGAGGAGAGTAAGAGGCCGTTGTTTTTTCCATCCAGAAGGGCTAGCGCAAAACTTTGATCTCCGCCGACATCCTTAAATGGATTGAATCTGATGAGGCCAATTTTATGGAGACTCTTGAGAGAGAGTGTGTTTAGCTGGTTGGAAATATTAAACAGCTCTTGAATATCCTTGTCTAGGGACTTGAGAGTTTTTGATTGATAAATAAGGATATCTTCCAAATTTTTGGCCTGACTTTCTTCAAAAATGTCCAAAGGGGCTTTTCTAAGCTTGAGATAAAGGAAAATAGAAAAGGCTAGGAGTAGCAAAAAGGCTCCAGAAAGGACGAGAAAAGAGAGGGCTAGGTTTTGAGATAAGAGTTGATTGAAAAAATCCATACTTTATACCTCAAAATAGCACCTATTTAGCCTTATGGCAAGGCGGAAGGTAAAGCCCCGTGCTAAATAAGAACGGGGTAAAGATTCTTATCAGATAAACTAAGCGGAAGCGGGAGGATTTCCGCCCAAAGGCGGACAGGCGAACCTTCGATACCCTTTCGGATATCCCGCATTTTTTATCCCGTAAGAAAGCGGAGGGTAGAGGATTTGAACCTCTGGTCCCGTTTCCGAGACAACAGTTTTCGAAACTGTCCTATTAAACCACTCTAGCAACCCTCCGCTTTTCTACGGGACGAGTGCGGCCCATTTCCGCCCAAAGGCGGACAGGCAACCACTCTGGCACGCTTCCAAACTATATCCAATTCTAGCGAAATGTTCCGTTTTGAGCAAGAAGGCTGGATTTTTGACAAAAGGCTTTTTTTAGTGTATAATGGAGCTATGGGGGTCGAAAATTCCCATATTTCAAGCAAAAAACGGGTGTGCCCGTTTTTTATTTTTTTTCTGAGGTAGATATATTCACCCTACTCAATATATCCATTAATTTATTAATTTCAATCCAAAAATATGATTTATACCAGAGTAAAAGACCTGGAAAAGATCGTTGATAGGGATAGAAATACCATTCTTCGTTGGGAACGAGAAGGACGGATCCCTCCGGCTCAGAAGGATTCTCGTGGCTGGCGTTTCTATACCGAAGAGGATATTGCCAGGATAAAGAGCTATTTGAGGAAAAACAATCCCTATTATTCTTGCTAAAGAAGCTTTTTTAAGAAAGAAATGAAAACCGAAAGAAAAAAACAAATAAAACTGGAAAATTTCTTCAAAGGAGTAAGGAAAACCACTAGAAGGAATAGTTTTTTGTCTTTCTTAAAAAAGCTTCGAAAAATGAAATTTAAGGAAGGTCATCCGAGAAAGAAGGTCGTTTTTAAAATTAGGAAAGTGAGAAAAAGCGCTCTTCTAATATCTTTGTTTTCGCAAAGAACTTATAAGAAGGGGCTGGTCTCGGCAGTGGTTTTTATAATAGTTATCTCACTCGTTTTGCAGGGAACGAACAGCACATTGGGAGCTACTTATACTTTTTCTCAGACCGACTGGAGTGGGGGCTTGGACGGAGGAATTTATCCGACTCATACGAGCAATCAGAGTAATTGGTCGAAATATGATAGCAAATCTGCCAATAGCTCAGTGTCGGGAGGTGGAGCCGATCTTTCTCTCGCCGGAACCAGTTCATCGATAACGCATACTTCTGATACGGATTTTTCGTCGGGAACTAATAGCCAGACTCAAGTGTCCGGAACCGGTTCAGGAGCGGTGATTGAATTAAACAGAGAAACAGTAGTTTCTTCTTTAGGGCTTTCCTCCGGGGGTCCGGATAACTGCGTAGTTTCTCAATATGGAGAGGTCTATTGCTGGGGTTATAATGCGAGTGGAAATTTGGGAGACGGAACCACGACGGAGCGTCTTACTCCGGTAAAGGTTCTCAAAGGCGCAGCGGCTTCAGGCGATAACGATGGAACGTATTTGACTAACATAAAAAGTGTTTCTACAGGGTACCATACTTGCGCTGTTTCTAATTCCGGTAATGTTTATTGCTGGGGAAATAACAATTACGGACAAGCTGGAGATGAAACGGGTCATCCGGCTTATACGCCTAATAGAATTCCCAAGGGCGCAGCGGCTTCAGGCGACAACGACGGGACATATCTGACCAATGTCTCGGATGTTTCTATTGGAGGAAATTCTACTTGCGCTACGACAAACAGTGGCAATGCTTATTGTTGGGGAAATGGTGACTACGGACAATTGGGAAGAAATTCAACTACCAGTAGTAGTACTCCCGTCCGAGTTCTCAAAGGCGCAGCGGCTTCAGGCGATAACGATGGAACGTATTTGACCAATGTGAAAAGCATAAACATGTATGGGATTTATGGAGATGTTAATGCTTGCGCTGTAACTAATGCTGATAATCTGTATTGCTGGGGAAGTAATCTGAGTGGACAATTAGGCGATAATACGACCACTCAACGGCTGATTCCTGTCCGAGTTCTCAAAGGCGCAGCGGCTTCAGGCGATAACGATGGAACTAATCTGACCAATATAAGCAGTGTAAGTCTTGGAGAAACGCATGCCTGCGCAGCTTCAAAAAGTGGAAATGCCTACTGTTGGGGAAAAAATGCTAATGGTCAGCTTGGAAATGATTCAACTACGCTGAGCAACATTCCTGTCCGAGTTCTCAAAGGCGCAGCGGCTTCAGGCGATAACGATGGAACGTATTTGACTAATGTGAAAAGCATATCTGCTTCCGGTTATAATAATACTTATGCGGTGAGCAATGCTGGCAATCCCTATTCTTGGGGGGAGGCTGGCTATAGCGGAAAATTGGGAGATGGAACAACTGTGGAAAAGCGTGTTCCAGCTCGACCAGTCAAGGGAGAAGCCTCCTCTTCCGACAATGACGGGACATACCTGACTAATATAGGAGATATCAAGGGAGGAAATTATTTTGGTTGCGCCCTTTCCGCTTCCGGAAGCGCCTATTGTTGGGGAGACAATACCTATGGTAATCTCGGGGATAACACTAAGACTTATCGTGTTTCTCCCATCAGAGTGCATGGAGTTTCTGATTCTGGGAATCTGAGCTTGCTCACGGTAAGATATACTTCAGGAAATTTCACCTCCATCGTTGATCTGGGACAGGAGTCAGCATTGACATCGATAATTTTTTCTAGATCTGCTCCTGCCAATACGACGGCGACTATCGATGCTCGGGCAGGGAACATAGCCACTCCGGATGGGACTTGGACTAGCTGGCAAACTGATATTTCAAGTGGCGGGAGCATCTCAGGACTGAGCGGAAATCGATTTTTCCAGTATCGAGTCAATTTAGCGACTACGGATACTTCTGTCACTCCCAATCTGGATAGCATTGACATAAATTATCAATACTACGGAACTTTTTCAACCAGTGAAGTGTCTTTCACTAGCAGTTCAGACTATACGCAGGAAGACGCAGTCAATGGAACCAATTTTTCCAGCGGAGTGGTGAAAATGGCCGGGTCGCCGACTGATAGCTATGATAAGCTGGCGCTTCATTTTGACGGGGATGCTTCCGCTTCCGGTCATTCAGCGGCTTCTGCAGCAGGCAATACTCAATTATCTTCTAGTATTTCCAAGTGGAACGGATCTGCGTATTTTAATGGAACCTCCGCTCTGAGTATTCCAGATAGCGATGATTGGAATTTCGGGACAGGAGATTTCACTGTTGATTTGTGGTTTAATCCGACGACTTCGGGAACAGTGAGGCATCTTACTGGACAAAGTCTTAGCGGAGCTGGAACTGATATTAACTTCAATCTTTGGATAGGGGCTGATAACAAGATAAACGGACGGGTTTTTCAGGGCTCAACAGCTTATACTGTTGTCGGTACTACCGCAACCTCAACAAATACCTGGTATCATGTGGCATTTGTAAGAAGCGGAAGCAATCTGAACTTATATGTCAATGGTGTGGCGGAGGGAGGGACGGTGAGTGTTGTTGGTGTGACTCCTAACTCTTCCACAAGTGTTCTTGGTATCGGGCGCTTGGGATCATATACTTCAAATTATTTTTCAGGTTATATTGATGAATTTCGTGTTTCTAAGGGTGTTGCTCGTTGGACAACAAATTTTACTGTTCCCTCTACCTATTATTCTAGCCAGGATTCAAGCACAAAACTGCTCCTTCATCTTGATGCAGATAGCTCTAGTTCGCAAAATACATTGACCATGTATGGGAGTTCCCAGATCAATTCGGCAACTTCCAAGTGGAATGGCTCCACGTACTTCGACGGCGCGGGCGATTACTGGACTGTTGCGGATAGTGAAGACTGGAACTTCGGAAGCGGTGATTTTTCCATAGATTTTTGGATGAATTCTTCAGTCAAGCCGGCCAGCAACAATGTTTGGTTTTTGGGCCAAGGATCGGGTATTACGAATAATTGGTCGACTTTTTTCTATCAGACCCCTTCCGGGACAGTCGGATTTACTGTCTGCACGGGCGCCAATTGCTACAACTCATCTCCTTTATCGCAGGATATTACAGATGGACAATGGCATCATTTGGCCGGAGTGAGGAATGGAAACACGGCGCTGTTCTTTGTCGATGGCACTCAAGTAAGCTCACTCGATGTTACTGGCTATACCCTGAACAATTCAACCTCTCCTTTCAGCATCGGGTATATGGATTCCAGTCGGTTTTTTAACGGTTATATCGATGAAGTGCGGGTTGCTAAAGGCATAGCCCGCTATACAAGCAATTTCACTCCGGGACAGATTCCTTTTGGTGGGTATAGCACTTCTCAGGCTTATTATGTGTCTACGACC
>JBMOKR010000064.1:0-1604 GCA_049324335.1 Patescibacteria group bacterium
GTAAATCCAAGGGAAACTTCTATACACTCCAAGATATCTTGGACAAGGGCTATGATCCGATGGTTCTTCGGCTAGCTATTCTTTCCTCTCATTACCGAAGCCAGATGAATTTCACTTGGGCATCAATGGACCAAGCCAAAGAGAATCTCCGGAGAATTTCCGACTGGAAAAATAACCTCCGAAACATCCCGGATACTTCTGTAGTGGTTGGACCACTACAGATTGAGCAATATCAGAAACGCTTTGAAGGGGCTATGGATGATGACCTCAATACCCCACTGGCGCTTAGCGTTCTTTATGAACTAATCACCGAAACCAACCGGAAGATTTCAGAAAAAGCCCTGAACGCAAAAGAGGCTAAGAAATTGCTAGATTTCTGGGAGAGAATAAATAAGGTTCTAGGAATAGATTCGGAAGAAGAGTCTTCTCTTCCAGAAGAACTTGAAAAGTTAGCCAAAGAAAGAAAAGCTGCCAGAGAAAATAAAGATTTTCAAAAATCAGACGAGCTTCGAAAAAGAATCTCTGAGCTAGGTTATACCATTGAAGACCGTGAGGAAAATAATTTCGTCATCAAAAAAAATTAAGATGGAAGAAGATAAGAGCCAATTTAAGGAAGAAATTGAAGAACTCAAGGCCTCTATCGCCGAGTTGGGATTTTCTGTGGAAGAAACTTCTGAAGGAGAAATCAGAGTGAGTACCAAAGAGGAAAACTAGATGAAGGGAAATTTTTGGAAAAAATCAAAAAAGCCTATTTTGGCTTTGGCTCCAATGGCTGGAATCACTGACAGCGCTTTTAGGGAAATCTGTCGAAGGCGTGGAGCCGACATAGTCTATAGCGAAATGGCGAGCGTAAGCGCGCTGTTTTTTAAGCCCACTAAAACTCAAGAACTTTTAAAATTTAACAGGCGGGAACGCCCCTACATCGTCCAGCTTTTCGGGAAAGACCCTAAGCATTTTGCCAAAGCCACTAAGATTGTTACGGAAATTGTAAAACCCGACGGAATAGATATCAACTTTGGGTGTCCTGCTAAGAAAGTCTTCGGCCACGGCAGTGGTTGCGCCCTTATGCCTCAAAAAGAATTGGCCCGAGAAATCATTCAAGCCGTTCTTGAAAATACGGACTTGCCAATTTCTCTTAAGATACGAGCTGGAATCAAAAACACCACGGCCCTTGAATTTATTGAGAATATCAAAGACTTGAACTGGAAAGCTATCATGGTCCATGGCCGAACCTACGAAGGAAGCTTTTCCGGCCCAGTCGATTTTGCCCTAATAGAAAAAATTAAAGCTCTCGTTCCTGATCGCATAGTTTTGGCTAATGGGGGGATAATGACGCCTCAGGAGGGATCCAAGATCCTTAAAAGCTATCCCTCTATCGATGGATTGGGAATTGCCCGGGGAGCCTGGGGCCAACCTTGGATATTTGAAGATATAAAAAAGCTACTCAAAAATCATCCTCTCCTGCCGGAAGAGAAGGATCCCGAAGGGACGGAGGGGTGGGAGAAAAAATCTTTCGAAGATATCTCCAGAATCGCAATTCAGCACGCCAAACTGATTGAAAAATCAAAAGGCTCCAAAGGACTCTTGGAAATCCGAAAGCACCT
>JBMOKR010000065.1:0-1589 GCA_049324335.1 Patescibacteria group bacterium
CTTTGCCGGTGAGTGAAACATCGACAGCCCCAAAAGAGAGCAGACTCTTTTTCAAGACTTCCACTTCCGGATATTTTTCATTAGCTACGATTTCAAAATCATTGTAAGTCCGGCATATTTCTAATTTTGGCAAGCTTTTAATGAACTTTTCTGTAAAATTAAACCTTCTTTTATCCTTCATGAAAACCAATCTTTTATCTAATTCTCCGTAAGCCCAAGGAGTGGATATCTCTCCGCCTGGACTAACTATCAGAATATGCCACTGGAACTTTTTTCTTATGTTCTTGAGCTTTTCTCCCATACCAGAGACATAGACCAATCTTTCCTTGACTAAGAAAACTGGTATATCCTTTCCGACCTCGGCTGCTACTTTAATAAGACCTTTTAAACTCAACGGTTTTCCAAAATAATCATTGAGCGCCATAAGAACGCTGGCCCCATTGGAACTTCCCCCTCCCAATCCGGCTGATACCGGAATTCTTTTTTTGATCTTGATTTTGAGTCCAGCTCTTTTTCCAGTTCTTTCGAAAAATTTTTCTGCGATTTTAAAAACAATGTTTCTTTTGTCCGTCGGAACGTTTTTATTTTCGCAAACTATTTCCACCCCTATCCCTTTGTCGTCGAAGGCAATTTCTAATTCGTCATATAAATTGGAAAGTTTCAGCATAACTGAGCGGAGCTCATGAAAGCCACTGGGAAGTTTTTTGATCACTTCCAATGTCAGATTGATCTTAGCTGGAGATTTTAATCTAATCTTCTTCATATTTCACAAGACTCACGATGGCAAAAACTTGAATTCCTTCTCCTCTCCCGAAAGAAGTCAGATCTTCTCCAGAAGTCGCATTGATGCTTATCCTGTCAGAATCTAACTCCAGAATCCTTCCAAGTACCTCCTTCATCTTTTCAGCAATAGGGATGATTTTCGGCTTTTGGCACTCCAGAGAAATCCCCAGATTATTTATCTCGTACCCTTTTTTTCTTGCGTGATCAAGGGCAGTTTTTAGATATTCCCGACTATCATCAATACCTTTTTCATGCATCTCGTCAGCATAGATGAAGAAGGAATCCCCTCCAATAGCCTGCTCAATCGCCCGACAAATTGCATGGATAACCGCATCACCGTCAGAATTTCCTTCTAGTCCTCTTTCGCCCTTGATTTCCAATCCTCCCAGAACCAACCTTCTCTCCGGGTCATCAGAAAAACGATGACTATCTTGCCCAAAACCTACTCGAAAATCGAGAATCTTTTCCATATTATTTTTTCTTCAATATTATCTTGGCCAATTCCAAATCTCTTGGCGTCGTCACTTTGAAATTATCATCGGACGCCTCGATGATTTTCACTTTTTTGCCCAATCTTTCAACCAGAGAAACATCGTCCGTTCCCAAAAATTTATCTCTTCTAGCTCTTTCAAAAGCCTCCTTGGCCAGCTCGAATCTTATGGTTTGCGGAGTCTGCATGTTCCAAAGATCCGACCGATCAATCACGCCCCGAGAAAATCCCTTCTTATCAACCCTTCTTATGGTGTCTTTGGTCCGATGCGCCACAACACTCGCCCCATTTCTCTTGGCTTCTCTTATGGACTCAT
>JBMOKR010000066.1:0-1576 GCA_049324335.1 Patescibacteria group bacterium
TCAGTTTTTAGCAGATTGTGAACACAGCGGGATGGAGCAATTGGTAGCTCTCCGCCAGCTGGCGGATCATAACCGATACGTAAGTTAAAAAGACTAATTGTGATATAGCGGGATGGAGCAATTGGCAGCTCGCGTGGCTCATAACCACGAGGTTCCTGGTTCGAGTCCAGGTCCCGCAACATACTAGTATCTGCTCAATACCAAATACTAAAATATGCCAGGGTAGCTCAGTTGGTTAGAGCACAGGACTCATAAGCCTGGGGTCGTGAGTTCGAATCTCACCTCTGGTACGGATAGCAATCAATCCTAAATTATGGACCGGTAGCTCAGTTGGTTAGAGCGTCCGCCTGTCACGCGGAAGGTCGCGAGTCCGAGTCTCGTCCGGTCCGCTATCCTAAAAGCCCCCTAAAAGGGCTTTTTTGTTTGCCAAAAACTGGCTTCTCAGCTATAATTAAGGGACAGAAAATAAACAGAAAAATAGCCAAAATGACCCTTAGATCCTACATATGGGGAATCAGAATAATCAATCTGATTTCTCTTTGCGCTTTGTCTTTGGTAATATATTTCGTAGATCCAGAAAAAGCGGGATTTTTTGGCTTAGTCGCATTCTACTGCGCTCTATTCTTTTTTCTTGCTGGTTTTTTGAATCTGATGCTTCTTTGGATTAGGCGGTTAGGACTGGGTTCGGAAGCAGCCCTTTCCAGTTTGCGGTTGAGTTTCCGTCAAGGGATCTTACTGGCGATTTTGTTTATCGGCCTCCTTATCCTTCAAAGTTTCAGAGCTCTTTTTTGGTGGGATGCCCTTCTCCTGGCGGGAGCGATTTTTTTGGTGGAGATGTATTTTTTATCTAAGGAACGTTAGGAATAATTTAAAATTCAAAGAATATTATGCCGAAGAAAACTCAGTCAGCTGAAAATGAATATAGCGCTAAATCGATCCAAGTCCTGGAGGGTCTTGAGCCAGTCAGAAAGCGTCCCGGAATGTATATCGGAGGAACTTCTACTGAAGGATTGCATCATCTCATCTGGGAAATCGTCAACAACTCTATCGACGAAGCTATGGCAGGATACTGCCGAAATGTTTCCATTCGACTTCTTCCTGATAACATAGTTTCCATATCAGATGATGGACGGGGAATTCCGATTGAAAAGCATCCGCAGACTAAAAAATCCACCTTGGAAACAGTCCTTACTGTTCTTCACGCGGGAGGGAAGTTTGGCGGAAGCGGGTATAAGATTTCCGGAGGGCTTCACGGCGTAGGAGTGTCAGTTGTTAATGCTCTTTCTGTTTGGCTAAAAGCCGAAGTTAGAAGAGACGGGAAAATTTTCGAAATGGAGTTTTCTCGGGGAAAATCCAAAACTAAAGATCCTAAAGCTATCGGAAAAGCTAAAGATACTGGCACGACCATAACTTTCCAAGCCGATCCTGAGATCTTTCCGGAAATAGATTATTCCTGGGAGAAGATATTGGGATATGTGAGACAACAAGCCTACTTGACTAAGGGAGTGAGCATTAAGATTTATGATGAGCGGAAAAAGGGCCAGGAAAGAGCCTTTGGCTTTCTATTCGATGGAGG
>JBMOKR010000067.1:0-12164 GCA_049324335.1 Patescibacteria group bacterium
GAAGGCTTTAAAATGTTCCACGTGGAACATTTTAAACCAACGGGGCAGGCGTGGAACATTTAGCGGGGCAAACGTGGAACAGTTTGAAGAGATGTAGAAGAATCTCTCCTTTAGGTATAAATATAGAAGAAAGAATTCCAAAAGCTTAATCGATCTGAAAAAAGCAATTGAGTAGTTATCTGACCAGGAAATTGATAGGAATGACCAAAAAACTAGGAAAAGCGGAATATAGATCAATTTATCTCTCAAAATGTTCCACCCCGATGAAAATGTTCCACGTGGAACATTTGGCGGGGCAGGCGTGGAACATTTTAACCAGGCAATCACTTTTTTTGTGGATAACTTGGGTATAGCAGTTAATAACCTTGACAAAGAAAAGGAATTATTGCGTAATATAATAAAAATCCAAGAAAATAGGGTGAAGAGGAGGAGAATGTCTGAAAGATAGAGGGGAATTGATCCAAACTCATTAAAAGCGCCCTTTATCGGGTAGAAAGTAATAATTTTTCGGATTGAAAGGGGGAGTGTCAAAAGAAAAGCACAAAAAAACCACCAGTCTGGGTTTTCTTTGAATTTTTGCCAAATTTCTTTTAGGAAAATCATAAACGGGCCTGATTAGTCTTCAATTATAAACTTATCATTGACTAGTTGTAAATAAGGCAGTAATATTTGTTATGTGAAAGATGTGGTCTCAAGCTTAGTTTCCGCCAGAGGGCGGACGGGAGGTCCGAGCGCTCCTGCAATTTTTAAAAACACTATTAAAATTTGGGCCTGTAGCTTAGTTCCCGCCAAAGGCGGACAGGGTCCGAGCGCTCCTGCAATTTTTAAAAACACTATTAAAATTTGGGCCTGTAGCTTAGTTGGTAGAGCGCCTCCATGGCATGGAGGAGGTCAGGAGTTCGAGTCTCCTCAGGTCCACAAAAGTTTTTCCCGGCGTCAGTCGGGATTTTTGAAAAGGACAATTAGCTCAGTTGGTTAGAGCGTTGCATTCACATTGCAAAGGCCACTGGTTCGAGTCCAGTATTGTCCACTCATAATGGGCCTATAGTATAGTGGTAATACATCGCATTCGCATTGCGGAGACGTGAGTTCGATTCTCACTAGGTCCACAAATGAACTAGCCGAGCGCTGTTTATTTTTTGTTTTATATATTAGAATATCGATAGGGTGGCGTTTAAAAAGAAAAAACAGTAAATACAAAGTTAATCAAGCTCTCGTAGCTTCCGCTAGAGGCGGACAGGCAGTAAATAGAGGTCAGTCAGTTTAAAATAAGAATAAAAGAACGTTAATCAAGCTCTCGTAGCTCAGTGGATAGAGCGCCGCCGTCCTAAGGCGGGCGTCGTAGGTTCGATTCCTGCCGAGAGCACCAAGGTAAATGCTTCATAAAATTCCAAGTCAAATAAAAGAAGTTCTCAAAAAGCTGGAAACGGCTGGTTTTGAGGCGTACATAGTCGGAGGTTGTGTGCGGGATCTTGTCATGGACCGCGAACCTAGTGATTGGGACGCGGCCACCAATGCCAAGCCGGAAGAAATCATAAAAATATTCCCGGACAGTTTCTATGAGAATGATTTCGGAACGGTGGGAGTGAAGGTAGAAAGGTTCACCGAAGGAGAAGGTGAGCATGATGTGGTTGAGGTTACGACCTATCGTACCGAATCCGGATATAGCGACAAGCGTCGACCGGATGAAGTTAAATTTGCTGACATGTTGGAAGAGGATTTGAAACGGCGGGATTTCACGGTGAATGCTTTAGCAATCAAAATCAAGGGCGAGGAATTTGAAATAGTCGATCTTTTTGAAGGGCAAACTGATTTGAAAAAGAAAATCATTCGAGCGGTAGGAAACCCAGAAGAAAGATTTTCAGAAGACGCGCTTCGGATGATGCGAGCGGTGCGTTTTCACGCAGAACTCGGATTTGAAATTGAGAAAGAGACTTTGGAAGCTATCCGGAAAAATTCCAAGGATTTGAAATTTGTAGCGCTGGAAAGAATTAAAGATGAACTGACAAAGATAATGATTTCTGATAACCCGGCTCTTGGAATTGAGATGCTTCATGAAGTCGGACTCCTCGAATACATTATCCCGGAACTGGAAAATGGGATTGGTGTGGGACAGAACCGCCACCACATCCACAACATCTGGGAGCACAATCTTTTGTCGCTCAAATTTTGTCCTTCGAAAAAGTTGGAAGTGCGACTTGCCGCTCTTCTTCATGATGTTGCGAAGCCGGAGACCAAAAGAGGAGAAGGTGAGTTTTCGACTTTCTACAATCATGACCATGTCGGAGCGCGGGTGGCCAGAAAAATCTTGGAAAGACTCAGGTTTTCAAGTGGTGTGATTCAAAAAGTCTCTCTTCTCATCGATAACCATATGTTCTATTACAACGTCGATGAAGTGACGGAAAGTTCGGTGCGCCGTCTCATTCGAAAAGTGGGACTCGAAAATATGCAGGATCTCATCGATCTCCGGATTGCTGACAGGCTCGGAAGCGGAACGCCGAAAGCCAAACCCTACAAACTCAGACACTTGGAATATATAATAGAAAAAGTTTCCCGGGATGCTGTTTCAGTCAAGATGCTCAAAGTCAATGGCAATGATCTCATGCAAGAACTTGGCATGGAGCCGAGCCCCAAGATCGGAGCCATCCTTGAGGTGCTTCTCGGAGAAGTGATTGAAGAGGCTTCGAAAAACGAAAAAGAAATTTTGCTTGCTCGCGCCAAAGAGCTTATGGAAGAGGATATTGAAAGACTTCGCGATATGGCTAAAGAAAAGATTGAGGAAAAGAAAGAAGAAGATGATCAGACAATCAAAAACAAACATTGGGTGAAATAAACCTATGGCATCGCAAATTGCGCATATCGTTTACGCCAAGAAATATCTGGAGAAATTTCCGATGACGGAAACTGAAAAAGAGCAGTTTCTTTTGGGCTGTGTCTTTCCGGACATACGAAGAGTGGACGGAACAATCCCGCGCGAAGCGACTCATATGCGTTTTTCGCCAGTCGATTTGGATTTTGAAGGACTCACGCCTTTTGAAGCGGGGTGGAAATTCCATCTCTTTGCCGATATGCGGAGAGAGGAAATCCTTCGCAACGAAAAGTTCTACGCGCTAAAAAGCAAGAAGTCGGAGAAGTGGCTCCATCCGGCCAAAATGGTGGAGGATCAACTACTCTATGACAAATATAACAATTGGGAAAAGTTGGTCGGGTATTTCAATGATCCTCCCAAGATTGATACCGGCTTGAAAATAAGTCAGGAATCGTTTAACCTATGGTATGCAATGGTGGCCCGCTATATCGAGAAAAAACCGGACGAAAGATCGGTCCATATCTTTCTTTTGAAACAGAGAGGGCTTCCTGGAAAAGTGGATGAGATTGTAGGCAAGATGGAAACGATAAAAGAGAATAAAGAAGCGGTGGAGATACTTTCCAAGATTTACGAAGAAATAA
Source organism: Patescibacteria group bacterium (assembly GCA_049324335.1). Taxonomy (GTDB): domain Bacteria; phylum Patescibacteriota; class Minisyncoccia; order Moranbacterales; family UBA2206; genus JBMOKR01. The sequence goes on from JBMOKR010000067.1 coordinate 3,451, forward strand.
TATAAAGAGTTAGAATGCCCTATTTTATCCTTTGACATCCGTTTTTAGAAAAAATAACTCGAACACTCTTTTTTCCTAGTCAAATTTCCCCTCCCTCTACGGCTACCGCTGGAAAATTTTCCGGAAAAAAGGCATTCTCAGACAGGATTTTTTCTAAAAACGGATGTCTCAGTCTAACTTTATAATTCATAAAATATGCTTTCAGACATTCAAATCGCTCAAAAGGCGAAAAAGGAAGACATTCGAAAAGTGGCGAAAAAGATTGGAATCAGGGAGGACGAGTTGGAGCTTTATGGAGCTGACAAAGCCAAGATTTCCGGTAAGCTCTGGGAAAGAATCAAAAAAAATAAGGATGCTAAGCTGATTTTGGTAACAGCCATTAATCCCACTCCAGCCGGAGAGGGAAAGACCACAACTTCGATTGGTCTCACGCAGGCTATGAACCGGTTAGGCAAGAAGGCGATGCTGGCCATCCGCGAGCCGTCGCTCGGGCCTTGTATGGGCATAAAGGGTGGAGCGACCGGAGGGGGATATTCCCAAGTTGTTCCGATGGAGGATATCAATCTCCATTTTACCGGTGATATGCACGCCATCACTTCAGCCAATAATCTTCTTTCAGCGGTGATTGATAACCATATTTTCCAGGGCAATGAGCTCGGGATTGATCCGCGCCAGATTCTTTGGAAGAGGTGCGTCGATTTGAATGATCGCTCTCTTCGGCAAGTTGTCGTGGGATTGGGAGGCAGATCTCAGGGAATGCCAAGAGAAGATGGATTCAATATTACTGTGGCTTCGGAAATAATGGCCATACTTTGCCTTTCAGAAAATATAGCCGATCTCAAGAAGCGCCTCGGAGATATTCTTATCGGATATTCTTTCTCTGGAAAACCGATTTTTGCCAAGGATCTTAAAGCAGTCGGAGCGATGGTGGCTCTTCTTAAGGACGCTATGAAACCCAATCTGGTCCAGACGCTGGAAAATAATCCAGTTCTCGTGCATGGCGGTCCGTTTGCTAACATTGCCCATGGATGCAATAGTCTTCTAGCGACAAAATATGGGATGAAACTGGGAGACTATCTTATTACGGAAGCTGGATTCGGAGCGGATCTCGGAGCAGAGAAATTCTTTGATATCAAATGCCGGGTCGGAAAGCTCAAGCCGGATGCGGCGGTGATCGTGGCGACGGTCCGATCGATAAAGTATAATGCCGGGCTGGCGCTCACTGAACTTTCAAAAGAAAATCTTGGGGCCCTCAGGAAGGGAATCGTGAATTTGGAGAAGCATCTCGAGAATCTCAATAAATTCGGCGTGCCGGCAGTTGTAGCGATCAATGCTTTTCCGACTGATACCAAGAAAGAGATAGATCTTATCAAGAATTTCTGTCAAAGGAAGAAAGTTCCCGTAGCGATTTCAGAGATCTGGGCCAGAGGGGGAGAGGGTGGAAAGGAATTGGCGGAGAAGGTGCTCGATGCTCTCAAAAAGAAATCAAAATTCAAAGTCCTCTATCCTGACTCGCTTCCCATAGACAAAAAGATTGAAAAAGTAGTCAAAGATATCTATGGCGGAAGGGGAGTAGAGTTTTCCGAAAAAGCCAGGAAGCAGTTGGGAAAGATAAAAGAGCTGGGGATGGAAAAGTTTCCGGTCTGCATCGCCAAGACTCAGTATTCTCTCTCCGATGACCCGACGCTTTTGGGGCGACCCAAAAATTTTGTGGTTTCTGTCAAAGAGCTCAGAATTTCTTCCGGCGCTGGATTTATCGTGGCTATCACTGGAGAAATTATGACGATGCCGGGCCTTCCCAAAGTTCCGGCGGCTGAAGGGATTGATGTGGATGATTCCGGAAAGATAAGTGGGTTGTTTTAGATTAAGTTTCAAAACTCGGATGTTTTCCAATTTGTCATTCCCGCGAAGGCGGGAATCCAGTGAAGTGGCTTAATTTAATGACTAGATTCCCGTTTACACGGGAATGGCACACGTTATTAGTTTTTTATATGGATAAAATAATTGATGGTAAAAAAATAGCTGAGGTCATCCGCGAGGAAGTTCGGGGAGAAGTTTTGAAACTCAAAGAAAAGGGAGTTATTCCAAATCTTAGCGTCGTCTTGGTGGGAGAAAGTTCGGCTTCTCTGGTCTATGTCAGAAACAAGGAAAAGGCTTGCGTTGAAGCGGGAATAATTTTTGATTTGGTGAAACTTTCGGAAAGTGTGACTCAGGAGGAACTGCTCCAAAAGGTGGCGGAGCTGAATACTGACGAAAAAGTCCACGGAATATTGGTCCAGCTTCCTCTTCCGGCGCAAATCGATGAACAGAAAATCATCGAGGTGATAGATCCGAAAAAAGATGTGGATGGGTTTCATAGAGAGAATATCGGAAAGATGTTTCTGGGAGCAGATGGACTTCTTCCTTGTACTCCCGCTGGGATTGTTGAACTTCTCAAAAAATCTCAAGTTGAGATTTCTGGCAAGAGATGTGTGATTGTTGGTCGGAGCAATATCGTTGGAAAGCCCCTAGCTCTTCTTCTCCTCAGGGAAGATGCGACGGTGACTGTCTGTCATTCGAGGACTCGGAATCTCGAAGAAATCTGCCGGGAGGCTGATATTTTGATTTCGGCTGTTGGAAAGTCTGATATGATAGGGGAAGGCTTTGTCAAAGAGGGAGCGGTCGTCATTGATGTCGGAATCAATCGGAATGAAGAGGGGAAGCTCAGGGGAGACGTTGATTTTGAAAAAGTTCTTCCCAAGGTTTCCAAGATTACCCCGGTTCCAGGAGGTGTTGGACCAATGACAATCGCTATGCTCCTCGGGAATGTGGTAAGAGCTTGTAATGATTTGAAAAGGGGAGATTGATTTGTTGTCATTACTGCGAAAGCATGAATCCAGTGAAGTGTTTAAGATTAATGACTAGATTCCCGCCTACGCGGGAATGACAATAATTTTATATGAAAATTGAAATCCAAAATATCAAGGATAATCCGGCCAACGCGCTAAGAAGGGCCGGGTATGTTTTTCAGTATAAAGAAGGAGAAGAGATGAGTTTTGTCCGACCGTTTTCTCAATCCGGCTTTCCAAGATTTCACATCTATGCTAGGATGTCAGGATTGAATCTGGAAATCAGCATTCATCTGGATCAGAAGAAAGAGACTTACGGAAAGGATACTCGGCATCATGGAGAGTATGAAAATGAAGGTGCGGTCAAAGAGGAAGTGGAAAGGCTGAAAAAAATTTTAAGTTAAAATTGGGTAGGTGGCGGAATGGTATACGCGCTAGTCTTAGGAACTAGTAGGTTTATCCTGTGGAGGTTCGAGTCCTCTCCTACCCACTAAGCAGATGAAAAATATAATCATCAGTCGACAAAATTTGGGAGAAAGAATTGATAAGTTCCTAATGAGGGAACTTTTTTCAAATGGAGAAATTAGTCGCGGAGAAATTATCCGGCTGATTAACAGCGGAAAAGTTTTAGTAAACCAGAAAGAAACCAAGCCGAGTTATATTCTTAAAGAAAATGACGAGCTTTGCATTTTAGATATTATTCAAAAAGAAAAAAAACTAAAAGCTAATCAAAATATAAAAATAGAAATAATTTTTGAAGACAAAAATATTATCGTCATAAACAAGCCAGCCGGACTTTCGGTGCATGGCGTAGATTTTGAAAAAGACGATACTTTAGTTAGCGCGCTTATTGGCAAATTTCCAGAAATTAGATCTGTCGGTGAGGATTTACTCCGTCCGGGGATAGTCCATCGACTCGACAAGGACACCTCGGGAGTTATGGTGATTGCGAGAAATCAAAAAACTTTTGAAGAGCTTAAAAGAAAGTTTAAAAGCAGAGAGATTAAAAAGAAATATGTTGCCTGGGTTCATGGGCATATCGATCCTCGGGAAGGAGTGATTGACAAGCCGATTGCCAGAGCGTCAACTTACAAGAAGCAAGTAATTGCCGGAAAGAAGACGGAGACTAAGATTCGGGGAGCTATCACGGAGTACCAGGTCTTGAAAAGTGTCGGAGATTTTGACTTGGTCGAAGCGCGTCCCAAGACTGGTCGGATGCACCAGATCAGAGTCCATCTGTTTTCAATTGGACATCCAATCGTGGGGGATAAGCTGTATAAACTTAAGAAACGTCCCAGTGTCCCAGGCGTTAAAAGACAGCTTCTCCATGCCAAGGAGCTCGATTTTGAGCTTTTTGGACAGAAACACGAATTTCAATCTGCTATTCCGAAAGATTTCAAAAACATGCTATAATTAGGCAGTTCTCTTTTGGAGGGTTGCCCGCCTAAGCGGATTTCTCCGCTTCGAATCAAGAGTCCTGCCTATTCTTCCCGCCCTTTCGGCCCCGGGTCGCCAAAAAGCGATTTCTCCGGGGCCGTTTCTTGACGAAACCCCGGGAAGCGTATAAGATAAAGCAGTTGATAATACACCTTAAATCAAGCTCAATCAGGGAGTTTTTATTTTTATTTCATCCCTAAGCTGATATAATAATCATATGCAAAAGAAAGTAATTGAGTTTAACCAGGAAATCAGGAAGGAAAAAGAGTTTTTCGACTTTCAATCTGGAGATGTGGTCAAAGTACACTTACGGATCAAAGAAGGTCAGAAAGAAAGAGTCCAGGTTTTTGAAGGCTTAATAATCGCCAAAAAAGGAGGGCAAAGCTCTTCGGCGACCATCACTGTCCGAAAAGTTTCTCATGGAACAGGAGTGGAAATGATAGTTCCTCTTTATTCCAAGAATGTTGTTAAGATTGAGCTGGTGAAAAGAGCCAAGGTGAGACGGGCCAAGCTGTACTATGTCCGGGGACTTAGCGCTAAGAAGAGTCGGATGAAATACAAAGATATTTCTGCCTTTGCTGTTCCTGAGGAAAAGAAGGAAGAAGTCAAAGAAGAAGTCGTTGAGGAATCTTTAAAAAAGGAGGAGAAAAAAGAAGAGGCTAAATAGGTCTCTTTTTGGGCGGATGGCGGAACTGGTATACGCGCAAGCTTGAGGTGCTTGTGGGAGCAATCCCTTGGAGGTTCGAGTCCTCTTTCGCCCACATTTTTTAGGTTCCCTGCCCGCCAGTGCCTTCGGCACAGCCGATGGCAGGCGGGGAGTCCCTCCGAAGGCACATTAAAGGATTCTTAGCTTCCGCCAAAGGCGGACAGGCAATTGGCTGCATAAAACTTTTTAGCACGCTTAGCTCAGTTGGCTAGAGCGCTTCGTTTACACCGAAGATGTCGGGGGTCCGAGTCCCTCAGCGTGCACATCTATGATAGAATAGAGAAATGCCGGACTAGCTCATCTCCGCCAAAGGCGGACGGGAGGTCCGAGCGAAAGAAGTATAAAGTTATTTGATAGAACAAAAAATATGCCGGGCTAGCTCATCGGTAGAGCGAAGGACTGATTTTCGGTCCGCTTGGCAGTAATGCCAAGGCAATAATTGGGTGAATTCGAGGAAACCTAAGGTCAGAAATGACTATGGTAATCTCGAGCCAAGTTCCGGAGGGCAAAGTTTCTGGAAAAGGTGTAGAGACTAGCAAGTGAGTCCCAACAATAATCTTGCGTTAGCGCCCAACCCCCAGTAGTTTATTGGGGTGATGAAATAGTCCGATACTTGAGGAAACTCAAGACAACAAAAACAAGGAAAATCCTTGCGTACCCAGTTCAACTCTGGGGCCCGGCACAAAATTGAAAAGATTTCGAACCCATGGTATACTTTATCTAGTTATCATGGGTTCAATCTTTATGAAAAGGGATGAGGCAATAAAATTGAGAAAAGAAGGGCAAAGCTATAAGCAGATTTCTGAAAAATTGAATGTGGCTAAAAGTACGCTCAGTTATTGGCTGGGAAATATAAAAATTTCCCAAAGGGCTCAAGATAAAATTTCAAAGAGAGCAAATAAGATTAGCGCCGAAGCCTTGCTTAGGAGAAATAAAAATCAAACCATTCTGGCTAAAGAACGGGCGTTGAAAATAAGAAAAGAAGCCAAAGATGAATTTCTTAAATTAAGAAACGAACCGTTATTTCTGGTCGGAGTATCTCTGTATTGGGCCGAAGGATACAAAAAAGGGGCTGAAGGTAGCAAGTGGAAGAGTGTCGACTTTGCCAATGCTGATCCGAAAATGGTTGGAATAATGATGAAATTCTTCAGGAATGTTTGCGGAGTTGATGATGAAAAAATAAAAATTCAATTAATGGCCCATGCGAATGTTTCGATGGAAAAATCGTTAGCTTATTGGTCAAAAATAACTAGATTGCCGAAGAAGCAATTTATGAAAACCGCTCTTTCCCTAAGCAAATCGAGCACGGGGAAAAGAGAAAACAGATTGACTAATGGGACGATTCATATTAGGATAAACGATGTAAAAATGTTTTTTAGAATAATTGGCTGGATTGATGGACTTAAGAAATCAATGGTTAAATAAAGTTAAGCGAGTGTAGTACAATGGTTAGTACACGTGCTTGCCAAGCACGAAACGGCGGTTCGATTCCGCTCACTCGCTCAAAGAAAAAAACAAGGCTAATTGACGCCTTGTTTTTTGTTTGAAAAGTGCTAATCTAAAATCGTAGTTACATATATGAAGCTATGAAAAAATACATAGAATTCAGTATTATCTTGGGAATGGTTTTTTTAGCCGTTTTTGTTTTGTCTGGATGCAATAGAAAAGCTGAAGAAACTGAAAATCAAAAGTATAATCTCACCAATGAGATGCAGGGCAAACTAGATAGTCAGCAGGCAGAAATCAATGAATTACAAGAAAAACAAAATGAGCAGCAAAAGTTGGAAGAAGAAAAGAATCAGCAAGAAGCAATTGCAAATTGTGAAGAAATAAAAAAATATTGCGAACAAAGATTAAATGCTATTGGTAAAGAGAAAATTGAATTTTATACTGACGGAGGCACTCTCTTGGGTTTTGTAGAGGGGGACAGGAATAACTATATTGCTGAAGTGCAGAAAGATATAAAAAAAACAAAAGAACACAAAAAGGAGACTGAAAAAGATATTGAGAGTGGTGAATGGCAAAGCAATGAAGTTCAAAGAGCAATGAAAAACAGTATAAAGCATGATGAAGATTTAATAGAAGAAAGTGAAAATAAGATAAAAGCGGCAGGAAATCTTATAGAAAAAGAAAGAAAAGAAAAAAATGATTTGTTGAATGGTAAATGTAAGGATTATCAAAATCCTTGTGAATAAATTCTCAATTTTACTAGCATGGAAAACCAGCCAAAAAAATTAGACAATGCAGTAAAAATTAGTATTATAGCGGGAATTCTAATCGTGGCTTTTTCTATTGGGTATTATTTAGTTATTTTCATTCCTAAAAAAGCACAGCTACAAATAGAGCAACAGAAAGAAGAACTGCTGTCAAATGCTAAGCAAAAGGGGGAAGATGCTCAAAAAAAGGAAGCAGACAGGCAATCACAGAAAGCAGAGGATTTGCTAGCAAGGAAAAAAAATCAACAGGATCAAGATGCTTGTATTTTGGCTGTAGCTGATTTAGCTGAAAAACAAATGAATTTAGTTAAAACTTCTATAGATAAAGATTGCAGTGATCTTGAAGGTAGTGTAGCTATGGAATGCTATAACAAAAGAACGGAGATGATAGATGATATTTCTAAAAAATTTAATGAAGATAAAAAACTTTGTTATCAGAGGTTTCCTGTAAATTGAATACAGCATGTAAACCTGGTCCGAACTGCGTGCGCTAGCCAGATCCAGAAAAAACAAACTTTTTTAAGTTTGTTTTTTTATTTGTGCCGATGTTATACTTCAAACATACATATGAAAAATAACTTTTTAGCCATTCTAGCCTGTTTCGTCTTTTTACTCCTAGCCTTATTTTCTGCTGAGGGGTTCACTTGGAAGAACCTTAGATATAGTGGCAATGCTATAACTACTGATGAGATGGCTCATATTCCGAGCGGTTATTATTATCTAAAAACGGGCAAGTATTTCTTGAATCCTGAGCACCCTCCCTTAGTTAAGGATGTCTCTGCCTTGTCGCTCATTTTTCTTAATCCTGTTTTTCCGGAGATAGATAAACAAGAAGATATTCAGGAATGGTTCGCTTGGTATGGATATCCTCCAGCCGAGTTTATTTTTTCAAATAATCTTGAGATAAAGAATGCCCAATGGGATTTTTCAGGAATTTTTTTGTTTAATCCCAAAAATGATCCTGACAAGATAGCTTTCTTTGCTAGATTATCCGTGATACTTTTCAATAGTATACTTCTATTTTTATTGTATAGATCAGTTTTGTTGTTATGGGGCAATAGGGCCGCCATTCTAGCCCTGGCTCTCATTGTTTTTTCGCAGTTCAATATCGCTCATGGCTCTTTAGTCACAATGGATTTTATGTCATCTATTTTGCAAATGTTGGCAGTCGCCACCTTTTCTATTTACATAAAGAGATTAACGGAAGACAAAAATAGCATTTTCTTTTTTATCTTGACTTTAGGTTATCTTTCTTTAGCGCTTCTGGCAAAATTTTCTTCGCTTATTTTAATTCCATTTTTATTTCTTGGTGGCATTGTATTTATTTTGATGAGAAAGAAGTTAAGGTTCTTGTCTCGCTATCTAATCCAGGCAAGCCTTCTCATATTAGGAGCTCTTTCATTAGTCTCAATTTATTATTATTTCCACACTTCTAACATGGATGGGAATGATCTGATTAAACAGATCGACTTTTTGCATCCCGGAGAATTTTCTTCTAAGGCAAAGTCTGTGACAGAGGCTATTATT
>JBMOKR010000068.1:0-1538 GCA_049324335.1 Patescibacteria group bacterium
CTTTCCAGATCCTTATAATAATTCAAATGATCAGGATAAAAATTGGTCCAAACGGCAATCTGCGGACTGAGCTTGGCTCGTCCCAAACCAGACAACCGCCAACTGGAAAGCTCGAAAACTACCCAGGTATCCTTTTTCAAAAGTTCCAGTTTATCCAAAACAGAAACCTGTCCTACTCCAACTTGAAGAGGATTCTTTCCGGCCGTTTTTAATATCTCAAATATGAGAGAGGCAGTAGTAGTCTTTCCCTTAGTTCCAGTTATCCCGATAATAGGATTTTGGCAAAGTTTGAAAAACAGACTGGCATCAATCTCAACTGGAACATCATTTTCAAGAGCTAACTTGATATGCTGATTATTCCAAGGAACTCCGGGATTTTTGATTACCATGTCAGCCTTTATGAAATCTTCTCTTCGATGCTGTCCAAAGACAGTTTCGACATTTTTCAGTCCCTTAATCTTTTCCAGCGATTGCGCCAATTCCTCTTTGGCCTTTATGTCGGTAACGGTCACCTTGGCTCCAACTCCAGAAAGAAACTTAATCGTTCCTATCCCTCCTCCATGCAAGCCCAGCCCCATAACCGTTATTTTTTTCCCTTTTAATTCTTCTATTTTCATAAAAATTGACCGAGGATCCGAAGAGCCCCGGTTATCCGATAAAATATATTGCCAACTATTAATTCAGTATCAATTCTCCAAACCTTCCTCCCTGATATTCTCCTCCGCTGAGAGTTATTCTGCCATTTACCAGCACAAAGTCAATGCCCTGAGAATATTGGAACGGATTGTCCTTGGAAGAAATGTCTCTTATCTTCTCCCGATCAATAACCAGCACATCGGCAAAAAATCCTTCTTTTATCTTTCCTCTTCTGGGAATACTGAATTTTTCAGCCGGCTTCCAAGTCATTTTATGGATGGCTTCTTCCCAACTGAGAAGTTTTTTTTCTTTTACATACTCCCGAAGAACCTTGGGGAAAGTCCCAAAACTTCTAGGATGGATAAGTTCTCCGGAATCTGCATGCTCTAGATTATAGCCAGAGCCATTGGAAGAAACTATCGAAAGTGGATGAATAATGGCTTTGTCTACATTTTCCTGAGAAAGGACATCCATAGAAGCAATCACTTGTCCTTCGGAAGCTAAGAGAACATCCGCCACAGCTTCTTCCGGAGATTTATTCTGAGAGTCTGCAATCTCAACAATCTTCTTTCTAGCCAGAGATTTATTTATCGGAGAAATGGCAATCTCTATTTTGGAATAATCAAAGAGGGATTCCTCCATTTCTCGGACTATCCGGGAACGAATAGAATTATCCCGAAGCCTGGCCAACATAGCTTTCCGACCTCCTTCCGAAGCCCAATCAGGAAGAAGCGTGTAGAGAACCGAGCCAGTATTCGTATAGGGATAGACGTCAAAAGCGACATTCACTCCCCGTTCATAGGCCTTGTCAATCGTAGCCAGGGCAGTATCCATAAGTGGCCAATTTTCTTCTCCCATAGCCTTCAGGTGAGAAATATGAAGATTAACTCCCGTCTCTTCGG
>JBMOKR010000069.1:0-11871 GCA_049324335.1 Patescibacteria group bacterium
AAATAATAATGTTGAGATGCAGGAGGCTAGGCGGAGAAATCTGCTAATTATGAGCTACCCGGAAATTTTGAGCGAGCTTTTTAATGAACGCTACGGCTTGGCGGTTTGTGGAACACACGGAAAAACTACCACGGCGGCTCTTTTAGCTTTTGCTCTGGAAAGATGCGGAGTTTCTCCTGGGGCGGTTATCGGAAGCCAGGTAAAAGATTGGGGCGGAAACGCTCTTTTGGGAAAGGGTGAATATTTTGTAATTGAAGCGGACGAATATCAAAATAAACTGGCTCTCTATAAACCCAAGGGGGTAATTTTAACGAGTGTCGACTTTGATCATCCGGATTTTTTCCCGGACTTTTATGCCTACAAAAAAGCCTTTTCTGATTTTGTAGCCAAAATTCCCAGGAGTGGTTTTTTGGTCGTCTGGGGAGACAGCGTGGATACGCTGGAAGTGGCGAAAAATTCTGGCGGAGAAGCGCTGACTTATGGATTTGGGGAAGAAAATAGTTTTAGAATTTCAAATTTCAAATTTCAAATTTCAAAACAAGATCAAATTTCTAATGCTCAAATTTCAAGACCAATGCAAGAGTTTGCTGTTTTTTACGAAGATACGAGTCTTGGTGAGTTTCAAATCCAATTGGTTGGTAAGCATAATGTTTTGAATGCGACGGCGGTTGTGGCAACCTGCTACAAATTGGGTATGGATATGGAAAAAGTCAGAGAGGCGCTTGGAAGATTCCGGGGAACTTCCCGAAGATTTGAATATATCGGCGAGAGAAATGGAGCGATTCTCATTGATGATTATGGGCATCATCCGGAAGAAATTAGGGCGACGCTCAAAGGCGCCCGGGAAATTTATCCAGAAAAAAACATTTGGGCGATTTTTCATCCCCATTCTTTCAGTCGGACTGAGGCGCTTCTTTCCGAATTTTCTCAGAGTTTCGATGATGCGGATAAAGTAATCATCCTGGACATTTACGGTAGTGCCAGAGAAACCTCAGGAAAAGTCTCTTCCGAAGATCTGACAGTTCTCATCAATAAATATTCTCACGGCAAGGCGGAATACATTCCAACTATTCCGGAGGCCATCGAATTTTTAAAAGACAAGATTGGTCCAGAAGATTTGGTGATTTCAATCGGCGCTGGGAATGTTTTTGAGGTCGTTCATAAGCTAAAGGAAAAGCATGCTTAAAATTAAGAAAAACATTGAATTGGCCAGGCACTCTACCTTCCAAATCGGAGGGAGGGCCAAGTTTTTCACGGAGGTTTCCGATGAAAAGGAACTTCAGGAAGCTCTGGAATATGCCAAGGAAGAAAAACTCAAATACTTTATTTTGGGCGGGGGAAGCAATGTGCTTTTTGCGGACGATGGATTTGATGGAATAGTGATTAAAGTCAAAAGTCAAAAGTCAAAAGTCAAAATTATAAGTCAAAAGTCAAAAGTCATGCTAGATGCTCCGGCCGGATGTTTGCTTTCAGATATTATAAATCTGATGGCTGAGAAGGGACTTTCAGGGCTAGAAAATTTAGCAGGGATTCCCGGGACGATTGGCGGAGCGGTCTGGGGGAATGCGGGAGCATATGGAATGACAATCGGCGACATGGTGGAGAAAATTAGAGTGATTGAAATTGAAAAAAGCGGGGAATATGAGAAAGAAAATCAAAAGTCAAAAATCAAAAGTCGAAAGCACAACTTAAAAGTCAAAACTTTTCTAAAGGGTCAATGCGGGTTTGGATATAGGACAAGTATATTTAAAGAAAATCAAGGCTTGATTATAGTTTCCATTTCTCTGGATTTTAAGAAAGGCGATAAGAAAGAGATAAAAAATAAGGTACAAGAAATTCTTAAATCTCGTAGCGCGAAGCAACCCAAGGGTTGGAAAGGTACGGCTGGAAGTTTCTTCAAAAACCCCCAGATCAGAGACAAAAAGCTGATCCGGATATTTGAACGGGAGAAGGGAATGAGGGCTAAGGACGGAAAGCTTCCGGCTGGCTGGCTGATTGCCGAGGCGGGATTTTTGGGCAAGAGCGTCGGAGGAGCTAAAGTTAGTGAAGAACATGGCAATTTCATCTTAAATACTGGAAAAGCTAAGGCCGAGGACGTTGTGATTTTAGCTAGTCTTATCAAACAAAAGGTCCGCCAAGAATTCGGAGTAGAGCTAATGGAAGAAGTTCAATACGTCGGGTTTTAAATACTTTTCTTCTGACCACGTAGTATAAATTAGAGGCATAAAAATTAATGGAAAAAGTATGGAGATTCGCTACTTTTGTAAGAATCTAACGATTGATGGAAAAACGCTCGAGTACATAGAGAAGCGTCTGACCAGGGTAAGCCGGGTTTTAGATAGAATAATTCGGATTGAGTTGGAGGCCGAATTGGACAAAAAAGGATTTTATCGCTTGGAAGTTATGATTAAGGTTCCTCGCAAGCTTTATCGAGCCGAGGAGACTTCGGAGAGCTTAGAGAGTTCGGTTGATACGGTGGTGGATGAGCTTTTATCTCAGATTCGGAAAGACAAGGACAGAGTTAGGGAAGTGAGGGAAAGAGGGGCCAGGTCAATCAAGAAGAAAATGTCTTTGGATAAGAATTCCCGGTTTCGCAAATAGTCTGAGAGGGAAGCCCCTTCTTTGACGGAGGGGCTTTTCTTTGCTAAGATAAGCAGGTATTTATGAATATCTTCAAGAAAATATTTGGCTCCAATGAGCGGGAAATTGAAAAAATGCGCCCGGTCGTGGAAAAAATAAACGCTTTTGAAAGCGGGCTTTCCCGACTTTCTGATGAGGAGCTCAGGAATAAGACTCAGGAATTTCGAGAGAGAGTAAGTCAGGGAGCGGGACTGGACGATATCCTTCCGGAAGCTTTTGCTGTCGTTCGAGAAGCTGCCAAGAGAGTGATAGGAGAGAGGCATTACGATGTCCAACTCATCGGAGGAATAGCTCTTCACCAAGGCAAGATTGCTGAAATGAAGACCGGAGAAGGAAAAACCTTAACTTCTACCTTGCCAGTTTATCTAAATGCTCTTACCGGGAAAGGCGTCCATGTCATTACGGTCAATGATTATCTGGCCAAACGAGATTGCAATTGGATGGGGTCAGTCTTTCATTTTTTGGGAATGAGGACAGCTTGTATCATTCATGATGCTTCTTTTTTGTATTCTCCTAAAATAATCGATGAAAATGAAGTGACGGTGGAGATGGAAAATCTCAAAGAGGTGAGTCGGCGGGAAGCTTATGCGGCCGATATCACTTATGGGACTAACAATGAATTCGGGTTTGATTATCTCAGGGATAATATGGTCCAGGATTTGACGCAAATGGCCCAGAGGCCTCTTAATTATGCCATCGTTGACGAAGCGGACTCTATCCTTATCGACGAAGCTCGGACTCCTCTCATTATCAGCGCGCCAGACAGTGAGTCGACGAAGCTCTATGAACAATTTGCCAGATTGGTACCGCGTCTCAAAAAGGACGAAGATTTTGAAGTGGATGAAAAACAGAAAGCTGTCACTATCACTGAAAGCGGAATCAATAAGATGGAAAATTGGTTGGGGGTGGGTAATATATATGAAGCCGGTAAAATCAGCTATGTCCATCATTTAGAGCAAGCGCTTAAAGCTCAAGTGATTTTTCAGCGCGATCGAGATTATGTTGTCAAAGATGGAGAAGTGATTATTGTAGATGACTTTACGGGACGCCTCATGCAGGGTCGGCGCTATAGCGAAGGACTTCATCAGGCTATTGAAGCTAAGGAAGGCGTGCGGGTCCAAAAAGAATCACGGACCTTGGCGACCATCACTTTCCAAAACTATTTCCGAATGTATGCCAAGATGGCCGGGATGACCGGAACGGCCATCACTTCGGCCGAAGAGTTTTTTAAAGTCTACAGGGTGGATGTGCTGGAAATTCCGACCAACAAACCGATGGTGCGGAAGGACTTGCCGGATATCATCTATAAAAGTGAAGAAGGAAAATTCAAAGCTATTGCGGAAAAAATTAAGGAAATCAATGCGGTGGGCCAACCAATCTTAGTTGGAACGATTGCGATTGAGAAATCGGAGCACCTAAGCGCGCTTCTCACTCGAGAAGGCGTCAAGCATGAAGTGCTAAATGCTAAAAATCACGAAAAAGAAGCTGGAATCGTAGCTTATGCCGGACAGGTTGGCGCAGTAACGATTGCTACTAACATGGCCGGACGAGGTACGGATATCAAATTAGGAGAAGGCGCCAAGGAACTCGGCGGACTCTATATTCTTGGAACTGAAAGGCATGAAGCTCGGCGGATTGATAATCAGCTTCGCGGTCGCGCCGGACGTCAGGGCGATCCGGGGGTTTCCCAATTTTTCATTTCTTTGGAAGACGAGCTGATGCGGAGATTTGGAGGGGATAAATTATATAAAATGATGGATACGCTTGGACTTCCAGAAGACCAGCCGATCCAGAATGCTATCATCTCTCGTTCCATTGAGAATGCCCAGTCCAAGATTGAAGGCTTTAACTTTGATATTCGCAAACACGTTCTCGAATACGATGACGTGATGAATAAGCAACGGGAGGTGGTTTACAAGAAACGCAAGGAAATTTTGGAAAGTCAGAATGTTAAAAATATCATATTTGATAATATTCAAGAAGAACTGGAGAATATGATTTCAGGCAATTTGGCCGAAGATGAAAATGATTGGGAAATGCAGTCTCTCCAAGGAAAAATTTCCCAAGTTTTTCCCCTGGAAAAGGAAGCTGGTTTTGAGATGGAGAGCATAAAGAATGATAAGAAATTAGGAACGCCGGAAAAAATTGCGGCGCTTAGCGAGGCGGTCTTTCAAAAACTTAAAGAAGCCTACAACAGAAAAGAGCAAGAAATTGGCGAAGCTCAGATGCGTCTGGCGGAACGGATGGTTTGTCTTCGGACCATTGACACGCTCTGGATGAGTCATTTGGACGAAATTGATTATTTAAGAGACAGTGTCGGACTTCGGGGTTATGGGCAAAGAGATCCACTTATTGAGTATAAAAGAGAAGCTTTTCAGATGTTTTCCTTTCTTTTGGAAAATATCCGCCAAACCATTGTTTCAACTATTTTTCGGATTGCGTCCGTTTCAGCGGCCGGAACTTCAGAAGAGCAAAAAAATCTGAGCTTTCGCGGAGCTGAAGAGCAGGAGCAATTTGCTAGTATAAGTGGACAAAAACCCGTCCGCAATGCTTCGCAAAGCGAGGCGGGCAGGCCCATTGTGAATGAAAATAAAGTTGGTCGCAACGATCCTTGTCCATGCGGAGCGAAGAAGGCTGATGGCACTCCGATAAAATATAAGCACTGTTGCGGGAAGTAAAATAAAAAGATGTTAAGTTTTGAAAAATCAATCGGCGGAGTGATTTATCGGCTGGAAGGAAATCAGCCGGTCTTCTTGCTGCTTAAGTATCCTGGAGGATACTGGGATTTTGTGAAAGGCCATCAAGAAAAAGGAGAGACTGATGAGAAAACCTTAAAGAGGGAGGCGGAAGAAGAAACAGGAATTCGGGACCTGAAATTTTTTTCGGAATCTAAAAAAACCATTCGCTACTTCTATAGGGCTAAAGGCCGGGAAAAAGAAGAGAGGATGGAAAAGGGGGTCGGAATCAATGTTTTTAAGAGGGTGGTTTTTTACTTGGCTGAGACTGAGACTCGAGAAATTCGGATTTCTGACGAACATACCGGGTATAAGTGGGTAGACTACGAAGAAGCTAAAAGGATAGTGGCTTTTGATAATTCCAAGAGTGTGCTCGAATTTTTTCGTCCCCAGATAAGTGATTTGCCAAAACTGAAGCAAAGAGGATAAAATAAGACTGTCATGAAGAAGATTTCTAAAAATTTAAAAAACTTTCTCTTCACCTTGCTCTTAGGGGTTATTTTCGGCCTCATCGCTTACCCGCAGGCGCTTTTTTTCTGGCCCTGGGGGAAAGGGAAACTTGAGGAAGCTAAGATAAATCTGGGTCTGGATCTTCAAGGAGGAATTCATTTGGAATATAAGGCTGATCTTTCGCAACTGGAAAGCTCTAAAGCGGATGAAGCTATGCAGGCAGTCCAAGATGTGATTGAGAGAAGGATTAACGCCTTTGGAGTGGCAGAACCGGTGATTTATACGACTAAAGTGGCAGGTGAAAATCGCTTAGTAGTGGAGCTCCCAGGAGTGAAAGATATTTCCGAAGCCAAGAATTTGATTAAAGAAACGCCCTTTCTGGAATTCAAGGAAGAAGGAGAAGAGAAATCGGCCGATAAGATTCCTCAGAATGTCTTGGATGATATGAACGCCAAAGCCCAGGAAAAAGCTTTGGGAATTTTGGAGCGCGCCAAAAAGGGAGAAGATTTTGCTACGCTAGCTCGAGAAAACAGTGAAGATCCTGGAAGCAAGGATAATGGCGGAGAATATGATTTTGTAAAAAAGGGGCAATTTGTGCCGGAATACGAAAAGGCCGTTTTTGAAATCAAAGACGGAGAAATCTATCCGACTCTGGTCGAGACTCAATTTGGTTGGCATATCATCAGGCGTTTGGAAGTCCGGGGTGAAGGAGACAATCAGGAATTCAAAAGCGCTCACATTTTGTTCGCCAAAAAATCTCAGCCAGTTCCCCAAAAAACTTGGGTAGCGACCGGACTTACTGGAAAAAACCTCAAGAATGCCACGGTAGATTTCCAAAACCAGGGTCTTAGCGAGCCTCAAGTGGCGCTTAAGTTTGATGACGAGGGAGCGCGACTTTTTGCCGAAATTACTAAGAAAAATATCGGTAAGCAAGTAGCTATCTTTTTGGATAGCGAAGTGATTAGCGCGCCGACAGTCCAAGCTGAAATTACGACTGGTGAGGCGGTGATTACCGGGAATTTCTCCATTGAAGAAGCTAAGCAATTAGTAAGGCGAATGAATGAAGGCGCGCTTCCGGTTCCGATTGAACTGGTTTCTCAGCAGAGTGTCGAAGCTTCGCTTGGTCAAGAGGCGCTTACTGCCAGTGTCAAAGCCGGAGCGGTCGGTCTTTTGGTGGTGATTATTTTTGTGATATTTTTCTATCGTTTTTTGGGGGCGGTGTCAGCGATTTCACTTCTTATCTACACCGCGCTTATGATCTCTATCTTCAAACTGTCCGGTTTTTCTCCCTGGCCAATCACTTTCACACTTTCCGGAATTGCCGGATTCATTCTTTCAATCGGAATGGCCATTGATGCTAATATATTGATTTTTGAAAGGACCAAAGAGGAAATCAGAAACGGGCGGAGTTTGAAAAGCGCTGTCGAAGAAGGCTTTAAGCGAGCTTGGCCAAGTATTCGGGACGGAAACTATTCAACTATTCTAACGTCGCTTATTTTGGTTGGAGTGGGAACT
Source organism: Patescibacteria group bacterium (assembly GCA_049324335.1). Lineage (GTDB taxonomy): Bacteria > Patescibacteriota > Minisyncoccia > Moranbacterales > UBA2206 > JBMOKR01. The sequence goes on from JBMOKR010000069.1 coordinate 7,341, forward strand.
GGATTTGTGAAAGGTTTTGCTATAATTCTGATTATCGGTGTTTTGGTCTCTATGTTCACTGCTATTGTCCTTACGAAAAATCTGCTCAGATTTATTCTGGGAGATTGGTTGGAAAAAAGAATGTGGCTCATTGGAAGATTTAAGAAATAACTTATGCTGAAAATCATTCAAAAAAGAAAATATCTCTATGTTTTTTCTCTGGCTCTTACTGGACTGAGCCTCTGGGCGCTCTTGTCCTGGGGACTGAAATTTAACATCGACTTTACTGGAGGGACAATCATGAAGTTGGAAAGCGAGAAGGATCTTTCACGGGAACAAGTTTCTGAAGCGCTCGAAGATTTGAATCTGGGAGGCCTCAAGGTGGATATCAAGGATAAGGAGGTGAATTTAAAATATCTCGGTTCGAATGATGAAATTAACAGCCAGGTTTTTGAGAAAGTGAAAGAATTGGACGAGAAGGTTAGGGAGACTAGCTTGGACTTTATCGGTTCTTCTGTTTCAACGCAACTCAAAAAAAGCGCCGTCTGGTCGGTCATCCTGGGAATTCTGGGAATTGCTACTTATATCGCTTGGGCTTTCAAGAAGGTGTCGCGTCCCGTGGCTTCTTGGAAGTATGGCTTGGGAGCTGTGATTGCTCTTTTCCATGACATCCTAATTACGACCGGAGCGTTTGCTTTTCTGGGAGAATTTTACCAGATAGAAATCGGAGTGCCTTTTATTGCCGCTATCCTTACTGTTTTGGGTTATAGCGTAAATGACACTATTGTGGTCTATGACCGGACGCGGGAAAATCTTCTCCGGAGCGGAGCCAGAGATGACTTTGAAGATACAGTTAATAGGTCTCTCAACGAGGCCTTGGCCAGATCGATCAATACCTCGCTTACTGTCATAATCGTCTTGATTTTTATGGTGCTTTTCGGAAGCGAAGCCATCCGCTGGTTTTCCGTGGCGCTCCTTATTGGAGTGGGATTCGGAACCTATTCTTCGATCTATGTGGCTTCGGCGCTTTTAGTAACGATATACAAGTTTCAATTAAAGAAAAAGTAATTGTAAGGGCTACTAATTACTAATCAGTACTAATATACGAATAAGAATTAGTATATTCGTAAAAAATTTGTAATTCGTAGCTAAAAAGAAGATGTTGAGTTTTCTAAAAAAATCTAAGAATACTGATGATAAGCAGAAGCTGGGGATGATGCAATCTTTGGCAATGAAAAAAGCCATGAACATGAGTCCCAAAGAAAGAGAGAAGGTCATTTCCGAAGCGATGCGTCCGGAAAATCGGGAAAAACTGGAAAAAGCTATCAAGATGATGGAAAAGATGGGCGTGGCGAGTAAAGAGCAAATCGAACAAGCAAAAAAACAGTTGGGAATTTAATATTTCTCTAGCCAACGGGGAGGCGGGAGATGACAAAAAAGTTGTCAAAGAGAACCAGAAACGCTTCTCCTTGGTGCTTCAAAAAGGCACATCCCGAATCTTTAAGGGGTTGTTGCCCATATGTCAAGGGACGACCATGCGCGGAGTATGCGAAGTGCCCGCACTTTCAGAGCTTTTTGGGGAGGTATTAACTCCGTCTCCCGTCGCCGGCCTCGCCTGGCGACGGGAGTTGTGTTTTATTTGCCAAAAGACCTGGTTTTTAGTACAATTTATGCGTATGGATAAATCCCAAGAACAACAAATTGAAGACCTTTTGACTCGTGGAGTAGAGCAGATTTTTCCTTCTAAAGAGGCCTTGAAAGAGGCTCTTTCAAATGGCCGGAAAATCAAACTTTATTGCGGTTTTGATCCGAGCGCTTCTTCGCTTCACATTGGAAACGCCATCCAGATCAACAAGCTTTCCCAATTTCAAGACTTGGGACATGAGGTGATTTTTCTCATCGGGGACTTTACCGGGATGATTGGGGATCCGACTGACAAATCAGCTACTCGAAAAAAACTGACTCGAGAAGAGGTCTTGGAAAATGCCAAAAACTACCAGAAACAAGCGGAAGCTTTTCTGAGATTTGATGGAGAAAATCCAGCCAAGGTGAAATATAACAGCGAGTGGAGCGACAAGGTGAGTTTTAAAGACCTTATTGAAATCACTTCCAACTTTACAGTGGGGCAGATGATCCAGCGGGATATGTTCCAGGAGCGGGTCAAAAATGAAAAACCGATCTATCTACATGAATTTCTCTATCCGGTAGCTCAAGGCTATGACTCCGTGGCAATGGATGTTGATTTGGAACTGGGCGGAAACGACCAGATGTTCAACATGCTTTGCGGACGAGATCTTATGAAAGCGATGCGAGGCAAGGAAAAATTCGTCATGACAACGAAGCTTTTGGCGGACGACACCGGAAAAAAGATGGGAAAAAGCGAAGGCAATGCGGTTTTTCTTGACCAAGAACCGTTCAAGATTTTTGAAAATATCATGAATTGGTCAGATGGTGTGATTGGAGTGGCCTTTGAGCTTTGTACCAAAGTTCCATTTTCCGAAGTCAAAGAAATTCAAGAAGGACTAAAATCCAAGAAACTTGATCCGCGCGAGACCAAGATGCGATTAGCTTTTGAGTTTGTGAAACTGGTGCATGGAGAGGATGAAGCTCAAAAGGCCAAGAAAAGATATGAAGAGATAAGTTTCAGTGTTAGCCCCAGCCTGAAATTTATTGAGGAGACAGAAGAAGTAGAAATTCCAGAAAATACAAAACTTACCGAGTTTCTAGTGAAGGCTGGTTTGGCAACTAGCAATTCCGATGCCAGAAGAAAGATTGAAGGCAATGCGGTTGAAATTGATTTGGAGAAAGAGGCCGATTGGCAAAGGATATTTACCAAAGCTGATGACGGGAAAGTGGTAAAAGTGGGGAGGGGAGACTTCGTGAGGATAAGAATTGTTTAGCTTTTTTGGATTTTTTCCAAGAGAAAATTTCTTTCAAAAAAGTCAATCTATCATAGTGTCATTCCCGCGAAAGCGGGAATCCAGTGGGCCAGCTTAATTTAATGACTAGATTCCCGATCAAGTCGGGAATAACAATAAAAGTGGAAGAAAAAATCCAAAAAATCAAAGTTGAGGCTATCCGGGATATAGAAAAAGCTCGAGACGAGGCGGAACTTTTCGATATGGAGAAAAAATATCTAGGAAGAAAGAGCGCTTTTACGGAAATCCTCAAGAGTCTCAAAGATCTTTCTCCAAGTGAGAAGAAAGCGATTGGACCTTTGGCCAATCAGGCAAAATCCGAAATTGAAAAGGCTCTGGGAAAAAAGAAAAAAGAACTTGCTGGAAAATCAGAAAAGGGGCTTGATTTCGACATTACGCTTCCGGGAAAAAAGATAGAGACAGGGCACATCCATATCCTGACTCAGGTCCGGGAAGAGATTGAGGATATATTTCTGAGTCAAGGCTATGATATTGCGGACGGTCCGGAAATCGAGACCGAATTCTATAATTTTGACGCGCTCAACATTCCCGCTCATCATCCGGCGCGCGATATGCAAGACACTTTCTATGTGAAATCTAAGGGAGAAAAGCTGGCTCTTCGGAGTCAGACTTCAGCCATGCAGATTCATTACATGCAGGAGCATAAACCTCCTCTTCGGGTGATTGCTCCGGGAAAGTGTTTCCGGAACGAAGCGGTTGATTCCACTCACGAACATAGCTTCTACCAATTTGAAGCGCTGGTGGTGGACAAGAATATCAATGTCGGAAATTTGAAGCAAGTGGCTCAGGATTTTTTCTCAGCTTTTTTCGGTCAAGCCATCAAGGTTCGACTTCGTCCCAGCTATTTTCCCTTCACGGAACCGAGCTTTGAATTTGATATCAGTTGCTTGGTTTGTGGCGGAAAGGGTTGTAAGGCTTGTAGGTGGGGCGGATGGTTGGAACTTGGCGGAGCCGGAATGGTCAATCAAAATGTTTTTGTTTCCTCGGGGTATAAGAGAAACGAGTGGCAAGGCTTTGCTTGGGGATTTGGTTTGGAAAGGCTGGCGATGATGAAATACAAGATAGATGATGTTCGCTTGTTTCATAGCGGAGACTTGAGGTTTATTAAACAATTTTAGTGACTACTAATTACGAATCTATACTAATGTACGAATAAATGAGATATTCAATTAACTGGCTAAAGGAACTGTCAGAAACTAAATGGACCACGGCAGAACTCGTGGATAATTTGACCATGCGGGCTTTTGAAGTGGAAAAGGAAGAATTTGATATTCCGGAGAGCGTGATTGTAGGAAAGATTCTAGAAATCAAAAAACATCCCAATGCCGATAGATTGCAGTTGGTCAAAGTGGATCTGGGAGAAAGAGTTCAGGAAATTGTCTGTGGAGCCACCAATATCCAAGTAGGACAACTTGTTCCTGTGGCGCTTCTGGGAACAATCCTTCCGAATGGAATCGAAATCAAAGAGGCGGAAATTCGCGGAGTCAAGTCTTCGGGAATGCTTTGCGCTCTGGATGAATTGGGACTAGGAAAAGATCACAGCGGAATAATTATTCTAGATGAAAAGGCCCAAGTTGGACAGAAATTTCAGGAATATCTAGAGAAGAACGAAA
>JBMOKR010000070.1:0-11247 GCA_049324335.1 Patescibacteria group bacterium
ATATCATCGTAGTGGACAGCGTAGCGGCTCTAACGCCGAAAGCGGAAATTGAAGGGGAGATGGGAGATACGCATGTGGGAAGACAGGCTCGCCTCATGTCATTGGCTCTTCGAAAGCTCACAGCTATAATTTCTAAATCTAATTGTACAGTGATTTTTATCAATCAGATTCGAATGAAGATTGGAGTGATGTTTGGAAATCCGGAAACAACAACTGGAGGCAACGCGCTTAAATTCTATTCGTCTGTCCGGGTTGAAGTAAGAAGAGCGGCGCAGATTAAGAAAGGCGAAGATGTGGTGGGAAATCGAGTGAAGGTAAAAATTGTCAAAAATAAGGTAGCCCCGCCTTTTAAGACTACTGAGTTTGACATTATGTATAATGAGGGAATTTCTGCTTCAGGGGATATTCTGGACACGGGCGCTAAATATGAAGTCATCGCCAAAAAAGGAAATTCTTATAATTTTGGTGAAGTGAAGCTGGGGGTCGGTCGGGAAGCGGCCAAAAAAACCTTGAAAGATGATAGCAAGCTGGCTAAGGAGATTACTAAGGAAATTTACCGGAAGTTGAAAGAAATCGAGGAGTAGTATAAGATAGCAAGTAGGAATAAGGAGGGGCCTGAATAGAGTCAGGCTCCTTTGAGTTTTAGCACCTTTTAGAAAGGGCAGGTGGAGGATGGGCAGAAGAATCTTAACTACCCTTAGCCTCATTGTTCTTTTTTCGCTAGTATTCTATTTTGGGATAGCCAGGGAGGTGCTCGCGCTTATTGCTCTCCTAGCTATAATTTACGAGGTGCTACGTTTCGAGAACGATGGATACATGGGCTTGGTAGTGATGGTCCAAATGATGGGGCTTTTTCTCGCGCCGATGATTTCAAATCCTGAACTGGTTTGGCTCATGCTCATTGTCGGAGCGGGTGATGTCATGGCCATCATTGGCGGGAAGTACCTAAATCCGTTTCCCAGCCTTCGGCCTTTTCCAGAGATTAGCCAGGGCAAGACCGTGGTAGGCTACCTCTGGGGCTTTGTTGCCGGAGTGGGAGTCGGCTGGGGCTTTAATAAATTTTGGCCGGTCCCTCTGGGTGGCTTGGCGTTTCCATTCATTTTTTATTTCGCCGCCGCCCTGGGGGATCTTTCGGGCAGTAAGTGGAAGAGGATTATTGGGATCAAAGATTCTGGGGAATATCTCTGGACCGAGAAGGTGCTTCCGGGCCATGGTGGTCTAGTGGACCGTTTCGGAGCGCTAGCTATGGCTCTTTGGGTCTGGCTGGTGCTCGAGTCCATGCTATAGAGGTGCGTTCACCGAGGGTCGCCAGTGGCGACCCTCGGTAGAAAGGAATAATAAGAAGAATTGTTTGACTTTTGTTTAAAAATAGTGTATAATGGTTAGTATAGAGCTAAAAAAGCGGGTGAAAGCCCGCTTTTTCGTTTTTAATAAGTAACTAATAATTAAGAAAAATCCATGGAAAAAGAAAAAAAGTGTTCCGGATGTCCGGAATGTGAAAAACGGGAAAAGGAGCACAAAGACAGAGAGGAAATGAACCTAGCGGTTCTTATCTCTTTGACTCCGATGCTGGTCCTTACCATGTTCAATATGATTGGACTATTCTAGATAGTTTCTAGATTACAGTTGCTAGTTGCTAATTTTCAGGAATTAAAAAATATCCCAATTGTCTTCGGGATATTTTTTAATTGCGATTGGAAATTTTTTAGGCACGACTCACGTATTCTCCAGTTTCGGTATTGATAATCACGCTATCTCCAGTGTTCACGAAGAGGGGAACATTCACTTTGATTCCAGTTTCGAGCGTTGCTACTTTGCCTCCAGTTGAAACAGTATTGCCTCGTACTCCAGGGGGAGCCTCAACGACTTTAAAGGTCATCTTGACTGGCAGTTCGATATTGAGAGCGCTTTGATTCCAGTTGAGAAGCGTGACTTCTGTTCCTTCTAGAAGATACTCGGCCATTTTGCCAAGAGTTTCGCGCGCGAGGGAAAATTGCTCATAGGATTCATTATCCATAAAGAAGAATTCGTCACCTTCTTGGTAGAGATATTGAGCTTTGCCCTTAGCAATCTCTGCCTCTTCGACATGCTCCGCTCCCTGAAAAGTCTTTTCGAGTACTGCCCCAGTTTTCAAATTCCTAAGTCGGGTTCTGAGGACCGATCCGGCCCGTCCAGTTTTTGAATGTTCATGATAGAGGACGGCGAAGGGCGAACCATCAAGGACAATGTTCTTACCCGATTTTATTTCAGAAATTCCTAGCATACCGATTTATTTTATAGTAAAAGGGAGCATGGCTAACTGTCGAGCTTTTTTGATGGCGTTAGTGAGCGAGCGTTGATGCTTGGCGCAGGTGCCATATCTTTTGGGAGGATAGATTTTTCCCTGGGAATTCAGAAAACGACGCAAATCCAGGGATTCTTTGTAGTCGATTTCTTCAATCTTATTCTGGCAAAAATGGCAGAGTTTTTTCTCTTGAACGATCGGAGCGTTCTTGTTGTTCTGATACATAATTAACTTTTAGCTTGATTAAAAGGGCACGTCTTCAATCCTTACTTCTTCCTCCTCTTCATCCAGATTGATAGTGGGAATGGATTCTTCCTGAGCGCCGGGCTGAGCCTGAGGCTTGACAGGAGAAGGACTAGAGGGGGAGAATCCTGCGCTGGATCCGCCTGCGCGTGAGCCGAGTTGCATATTTTCAGCTACAACTTCGGTTACTCTCCTTTCTATACCGTCTTTTCCGGAGTATTTTCGAGTGGCTAAGCGTCCTTCAAAGTAAGCTTCCTGCCCTTTAGTGAGGTATTGTCCGGCAATTTCAGCCAGTCGTCCCCAAAGAACGATATTGTGATATTCAGTTTGTTCCTGTCTCTGTCCGCTTTTATCTTTCCAAACTCGGTTAGTGGCGATGCTTATGGAGGCGACATTCTGTCCAGTAGAGGTTGATCGGATTTCGGGATCGCGGGTGAGGCGTCCCACCAAGATGACCTTATTGACGTTCATTGGTTAGTTGTTAGTTTTTAGTTGTTAGTCTTTAGTTTTCTATAAACTATAAACTACAAGCCAAAAACTAAAATTAGATGTTTAAAATTTCCTCTAATTTTTTGTCGATTTCTTCCGAGTTGTCCTTCTTGGTTTCTTCTGGTTTTTCCTCTACTTTAGGAGCGGGAATGATTTCTTCCTGGACAGGCGTCTCTTTTTTGATTGGAGTGGCTTCTTGAGAAGTTTCTTTGATTTCGGGTTTTCTGATTTCTCGTACTTCTCTTCGGGCCGGTCTTTGTCGAGAATCTTCACGAGGCCTATCCACAAATTCCTTAAGTTCGGGCAATCCATCGGTTTTGGAAATCATGAACCGGATGATTCCGTTTTCCAGGCGGAGTTTGGAGTTGATTTCAACCAAAGACTCTTTATTTTCCAGATTGAATCTTCTGGCTATAAAGATTCCATGAGTATCTCGCTTTATCTTATAAGCCAGTTTTCTTGGGCTGACCCATTCGACATCCTCAAAAATACCGCTATTATCGGTGATTATCTTTTCCACATTTTCCTTGATTTGTGGCATCTCGGCTTCTTTAGAGGCTCCGATGAGGTAGAACAGTTCGTACTTCATAGCTTGTTTAGTGATTAGCCCTTAGTTTCAGGTTTTATTTACTAAAAGCTGATTAATTATTGAATTATCCGCCCTAGGCGGATTTGTTTCTTTTGGCGTCCGCCTCAGGCGGACGATAAGAAACAAAAATTCCGCCAAAGAAAGCCCTTTTGCGGAAAGAGTATTCTTATCCCAGCGCGTCAAGGCTTGGGCGAGAATACCAGGGACTTTCTTAAGTTGAAGTTAGTTTAGCAGGATTTTATTATATAGTCAAGGATCATATCTTGAATTCAATCACGTCTCCATCTTGGACGACATATTCCTTGCCTTCGGTGCGAAGTGTACCCAATTCGCGGGCTTTGCTCCAGCTTCCGGCTTCCAGAAGTTTTTGCCAATTTATGACTTCGGCGCGGATGAATTTGTCTTTGAAATCAGTGTGAATGGCGGTGCCAGCGAGTGGAGCGGTCCAACCCTTCTTGATGGTCCAAGCGCGGGTTTCGTCCTCTCCGGTTGTGAGAAAAGTAATGAGACCTAGGATTTCATAGGCCTTGAGAATGAGAGTATCTAAATTAGAACTAATTCCTAGTTCCTCGGCTTCTTCTTTCGACATTTCAATGAGCTCTTCTTCGATTTTGATATCTAGTTTAGTATGGCTTTTACTTTCTAGACTCTCGGACAGTTTTTCGTCAATATTGGACACATTATAAACATACAAGAAAGGTTTCAGAGTGAGAAGCTGAATTTCTTGAATGAGTTCTTTGGTTTCTTCATCTTTCAAATCTAATTCAGTTTCATTGGCCAATTTTCCATCTGCCAGATTTTTCTGGATTTCTTTGGCTACGGATAATTTTTTCTCGGCTCCCTTGTCTTGGCGCTTGGCATCTTTTTCGAGGCGCTGAATTACTTTCTGGATAGTTTCGAGATCAGCCAGAATGAGTTCAGTGTTGATGATTTCAATATCTCTCTCTGGGTTTATTGTTTGGTACACGTGGGTTATATTCTCCCAGCCCGAGGCTGGTCCGCCTTGGGCGGAAAAAACGCGAACTACTTGGGCAATAGCGTCGACTTCACGGATATTAGCCAGAAACTTGTTGCCGAGTCCTTCGCCGGTGGAGGCGCCCTTCACCAGTCCCGCAATGTCGACGAACTCGATGACGGTCGGGATGACTTTTTTAGACTTGGACATTTCGGCCAATTTCGAAAGTCGCTCGTCCGGAACTTTGACGATTCCGACGTTGGGTTCGATGGTGCAAAAAGGATAATTGTTAATATCTACCTGAGTTTTGGTGAGGGCTTTGAAGAGAGTGGATTTTCCGACGTTCGGAAGGCCAACGATACCTATTTTCATAAACTACAAACTACAAATATTATACAAATCTACAAATAAGTGTCATCTCGAGCTTGTCGAGAGATCTTTTCAATAATAAGGCCTAACCTTTATTGTTAGTAGATTCCTCGACTTCGCTCGGAATGACATGATGAATAAATCAATTGTGAAGGTTGGAAAGGGATTTGTCAAAGCTTTGAAATTTGATCGTAAAAATAGTATGATAAGCACATAAGAAATAAGCAAAAACATTATGAATCCAAGTATTTTTAAGGCTTATGACATCCGGGGAACTTATCCTGAGCAAATTGATGAAGAAGCGGCCTATCTGATCGGTCGGGCGTTTGCGACTCACACCGGAGCCAAAAAAGTGGTGGTGGCTAGGGATATGCGGGAATCCTCGCCGAAACTGGAGGAAGCTTTTGTGAGAGGCCTTGCTGAACAGGGCGTAGATGTTGTCAAAATGGGCCTAGCTTCGACCCCGATGCTCTATTTCGCTTCCTGGAAAATGGATGTAGACGCGGGAGTCGTCATTACGGCATCGCACAATCCGGCGGAGTATAATGGGATGAAGTTTTGTCTTAAGGGAGCGGTTCCGATCGGAGAGGGAAGCGGAATGGAAGAGATCCGAGACTTGGCGCTTAAGGGAGAATTCGTTCCAGGAGAGAAGACAGGAGAGATAGTTGAGGACGAAAGTATCAAGCAAGCTTATTTCGAATATATTTCCGGATTCTATAAGTCGGGAGCCAAGCGAAAGGTTGTCATTGATTTCGCCAACGGGATGGGAATTGCCGATAAGCCGATCTATGAGAAACTTTCTTCTGATATTGAAGCGAGTTATCTCTATGATGAGTTGGATGGCAATTTTCCCAATCATGAGGCTAATCCGCTTAAGCTTGAGACGCTCGAAGCGCTTCGTAAAAAGGTGGTTGATGAGGGGGCGGATCTCGGAATTGCTTATGACGGAGATGCAGATCGAGTCGGATTCGTAGCAGAAAACGGTGAAATTGTGCCGATGGATTATATGATTGCCATTTTGGCCCAGGAAGTGCTCAAAAAGAATCCAGGAGCTTTGGTTCTTATGGATCTCAGGAGTTCTAATGCGGTCAAGGAAGTGATTGAAGAGGCTGGTGGGAAAGTTAATCGCTGTCGCGTTGGACATTCGCTTATCAAAAAGCAGATGAGGGAAGAAGGGGCAGTTTTTGCTGGGGAACTTTCAGGTCACTATTTCTTCGAAGAAAATTCCAAAGCTGAGATGACGACTCTGGCAGTCGTGACGATTTTGAATCTTCTCAATGAAAGCGGAAAGAAGATGTCGGAGCTCATCCAAAATCTTAAAAGATACTATCAAAGTGGGGAAATAAATTCGGAAGTGGCGGACAAGGAAGCCGTTTTCCAAGAACTCAAAGAAAAATATGCTGACGGGCAATTGGACGAGCGAGATGGGGTGAGAATAGACTATTCGGATTGGTGGTTGAGCGTCCGGCCGTCAAATACAGAGCCGAAGATGAGGCTGAATTTAGAAGCTAAGACAAAAGAGTTGATGGAGGAGAAGAGGGATGAAGTGTTGGGGATAATTAGAAGTTAATCTTTTGAATTATGTTTTCCACTTTTCTTTTCCTAAATTACTGACCTTGCTTTTCTTTCCGCAAGAAAAGCAACAAAAGAACTCTCTGCCAGGCTTCATATACTGACAAATTAGGATTTGCTCGCTAAAATTTATAAACTCCCCAGCCCTTTTTACAAAGGAGCTGGGTCAAACAGAATAAATTTTTTAACGCTCGCTTCATCTCTAATTTGTATCAGTATCTTTCGCAAGGCAGAAGAAAACCGCTCTTTTGAGCGGTTTTAATGTGGAGCTTTATGGCAAGTGAATTATAATATAAAACCGATTTTTGATTTCACCTCGTCCAATTTTTTTCGGGCGAGCGGTTGGACTTTTTTGGCGCCTTCTTCTAGGATTTCAAGGACTTTTTCGTCGGAGAGGGCGTCCATCTTTTTCTGGAGGGGAGAGAGGAAGCTTATGATCACTTCAGCGAGGTCTGATTTGAAGTCGGCATACCCGCCTCGCGTCGACGAGCCGTCTCCGCGAGTCGAGGCGGGACCTTTTCCGGCGTACATTTTCTCGATTTCTTTGGGCGATTTTTCTGAGAGAGCGGAGTAGATATCAATCAAGTTTTTGAGGGCCGGTTTTGAGTCGGCATATTTTATCTCTGATCCGGAGTCAGTCGTAGCTTTTTTGATTTTTCTTCGCACGGTTTCGGCATCGTCAGTGAGAGCGATGTAATTATATTCACTTTTGGCTGACTTCGACATTTTCTTGGTCGGGTCGTCGAGTCCCATAATGCGCATAGTTTCCTTCCGGACATTAGCTTCGGGAAGCTTGAAAGTCTCGCCGAATTTTTGGTTGAATCTTTTAGCCAGGGTGCGGGTGAGCTCGATATGTTGGACCTGGTCTTCTCCGACTGGGACGACCTCAGTTTCATAGAGCAAAATATCAGCGGCCATAAGAACAGGATAGTCAAAGAGACCAGTACTCACGCTCTCGGCTTTGGCGCTTTTATCTTTGAACTGGGTCATTCTTTCCAATTCCGAATTTTTAGTAATCGTATTTAATATCCAAGCCAACTCAGCATGCTGAGACACGTGGGATTGGATGAAGATGGAAGATTTTTCCGGGTCGATTCCGGAAGCCAGATAGATTTTGGCGACTTCAAGTGTCTTCTTTTTGAGTTCTTCCGGGTCCTGAGGGACAGTGATGGCATGCATATCGACGACGCAGAAGATCGAGTCATACTCATTCTGAAGCTTGACCCAGTTTTGGATAGCGCCTAAATAGTTGCCAAGATGGAGGTTTCCTGAGGGTTGGATGCCGGAAAAGATTCTCTTCATAGATTTTGAGTTATGTTAATGTAGTTATATTTTAGGGGAAAATAGGGGATGAGACAAATGAGAGGGGAAAGGCAAAAGTCAAAATTTAGAAGTCAAAAATACAAGTTAAAAGTAAAAAGTTATTTTTTATTCTTTAATCGAAGTATGCCACTGGCTAACATTTTTGATATTTCCTCAGCCTCTCTTAGTAGCGTAGTGATAGATCCATTCTTGATTAGGCTTGTATCTCTTAGCATGCATAGCCAGTATTTAGTTTCATTAGCACTTTTAAGGGCTATTTCGTGAAATTTCTTGAATTCCAGCCTAGAACTGGAAGCACTAGCCTCGACTAAATTGGCCCCTATCGAAGTCGAAGATCTTATTATTTGGTCACTAATAATCCAGGCACTTCTCTTACTGGGCAATTTATCAGTCAAAGATATTATATCTAATCCAAATTTATAACACCGATATTTTAGATCAGTTTTAAATTTTGAATTGTAATTTTGCATTTTGACTTTTGATTTTTGAATTTTCCTTAGACTTCGATCACGACCGGTAGGACCATGGGGCGTCTTTCGGTCTTTTGGAAAAGATATTGGCCGACGACTTCGCGGATGTTGTCTTCAATAAACTTCTTTTCAATAGACGTATTTTTTGAAGTAGCTTCCTGGATGGCTTTTTTGACTCGGCGCTTAGTTTCGTTAACTAGCTCGAAGTTCTCTTTGACGTAGATGAAACCGCGGGAAGTGACTTGGATGTTGCCGACGACTTCTTTGGTTTCGCTATCAAGGAGGACAGTAATGACAAACATTCCATCAGCGCTTAGGAGTTGGCGGTCGCGAAGGACGACTTGTCCGATATCTCCAATACCTAGTCCGTCTACCATGACGTAGCCGGTATCGATGCGCTTAGGAGAAATTTTGGCTTCCCCCTGCTTAATTTCTAGAGCCTGTCCGTTGTCGAGAACGAAGATATTTTCCTTGGGAAAACCGATTTTTTGGGCTAGCTTCCCAGCTTCTTTGAGCATATAGTGGTTGGCATAGACCGGCAGGAAGAATTGAGGTTTGACCTGGCGGAGCATGTCCTTAATATCTTCCTGATTGCAATGTCCGCTGGTGTGAACGTCCATAATGTCGTTATGGATGACATTATCGCTTTTTCGATAGAGGTTATCCTTGAGTCTTTGGACGGTTCTTTCATTGCCCGGAATGATGGAAGAAGAAAAGATGATGGTGTCATCCTTCTGAATCTTAACATGTTTATGATTGTCAGTGATGATGCGGGAAAGGACAGCATTACCTTCGCCCTGGGCCCCAGTACAAATAAGGATAACTTTGTTTTTCGGGTGATTATTGAATTCGGCGATTGGAATCAAAGTGCTTTTGTGGGCTTTGATGTAGCCGAGTTCTTTGGCAATTTCAATATTCATTTTCATGCTGTAGCCGTCGAGAGCTACTTTTTTGCCAATCCTTTCGGCATACTCCAAGATGTGTCCAATTCTTTTTATTTGGGAAGAGAAGGTTCCAATGATTACTCGTCCAGTAGCCTCAGATATGATCTTTTCCAAGTTGGCGAAAGTTTCTTTGTCACCAGGTTTATCGGTATTGGTGACAATGGCTCCCAGACTTTCCAGCATGAGAATTCGGGGTTCCGGGAGGCGGGAGAGATTTTCATAACTTAGTCGCTTTCCTTCGGTTCCTTTCTTGTCCATTGTCCAGTCGCCCGGATGAATGATAGTTCCAGAGGGAGTTTCCAGAGTTGCTCCCATGGAGTCCATAATGGAATGTTCCACTTCAAAGAATCCAATTCGGAATTTCCCCAGGGAAATTTTTTCACTGTAGGATCCGACCCGGATTATTTTAAGAAGAGACATATCTTCCTTGGCATATTCTTCAATCTTTTTCTTGATGAGAGCTAGAGTCAGGTCTCGTCCGATAATCGGAGGATAACCCAGCTTCTTGAGAAGGATGGGAGCGGCTCCGATATGGTCAAGATGTCCATGGGTAAAGATGACGGCCCGGACGTTTTTTTCCTTGCCTTTCAGGTAGGAGATATTGGGAACGATATAGTCGATTACCGGCATATCTTATTAGGGAAACATAAGGCCCATATCGACGATGACGATATCTTTGCCATATTCAAAAATGGTCATGTTTCTGCCCACCTCTTCATTTCCGCCGATGGGGATGATGCGCAGGAGCGACTCGTCCGCTTTGGCCAAGTTTTTGTTTTGAGACGTGGGAAAATCATCCCGGCTGGAAATCGGCATTCGAAAAGACTCGGTTTTTCCAGCTGGTTTGCTCTTGGGGTTAAATTTTTTCTTCGGACGAGTGTGTCTGATTCCGTCGAAGGTCACAGTTCTTTTTTTCATAATAGTTTTTTGGCGATTACTCGCTGATAGATACGCGTTGCCGATTTTTGTCGACGGACGAGTATAGATTTATTTAATAGCTCTGAATAATTACTAAGAGTTTTGAGTCGCGCGCTGTTGACTCAATAATTTTATTTGGCTTAAGCCTTTAAAAAGAAAGATTTATTGGAGTCGTCTTTTAAGGTCTTCTACCATTTCGACCGGGGTCGGATCTTGTCCGTAAGACAAGGCGAGATAGTAGGAAATCCAGTCTCCCAAAATCAATGTGGAGAATATGCGAGAGAAAATCTTCGATCCTTTTATTTCAAAGATGGTAGTGGCTATTCCCTTTTTCTGGAATAGCTCGGCAGTTATGTTTATTCGTTTGATGTTTTGCGGATGCTCCTTGGAGTCTAGGATGGTCAAAACATGGAAATCAGCTTGAGGCAGAGTGAACCCGACCATTTCATTATGGTTGAGTTCGGGAAAAAAGTTCCAAAAGGCTGGAGTTTTGGCGTTTTCGTTGATTTTTATTTTAGTAATCATGGCGAGGGCGCGGTACTTGTCGGTGGTGTAGATGATGGGAGTCTTTCGAAATAATTTTTGGGAAATTTCTTTTCCTGATTTTTCCAGTTCATCGGAAAGCGCGGTTAGTTCATGAGCCGACTTCTCAATGGTCTCGGGATCTTCTTGAATGAGCTTGGCGTTTAGAAGAACCTGGATCATGGCTGAAAAAAAGTAGCCTGTAGCGCAACGGGGCTGGATTCCTCCGGGAATCTTAACGAAAGGAATGTTGTTTTTGAGACAAATCTCCTCCAGTCTTCCTCCGCTGGCAAAGCCCACGGAGGGCAGATGATTTTGGATAGCCTCTTCAATGGAGGCAAGGGTTTCCTCGGTGTTTCCCGAATAAGAAACAAAGAAATTTAGGGACTTGTTAAAAGCTTTGCGAGGAAGCTTGTAATTACGATTCTGAATTATTTCAAGCTCGTCTTGTTCCGAGAGTTCTAAATAAGTCCTAAGGACATCTCCAGGGAGATTAGAGCCTCCCATGCCAGAGATGGTTATCGAAGTGAAATCTCCTTGGATTTGGGTATTCTTAGCCACCTCAAAGC
>JBMOKR010000071.1:0-5477 GCA_049324335.1 Patescibacteria group bacterium
CTAGGCGTTCTGCTCCTTCCTCTTATTTTCCCCTGGATCACGTGGTATGAACCAGGGCCGTCAAGGCCCCAAAAATAATATTTATGTGGGCGACGGCCCAGGTGTTCTTCTGTGTAACACCTTGAGTGGAAATATTCTAGTCCGGGTGAGAGACATCAAATATTATAACTAAGGCGTATTTTATCACAGATTAGAGCTGTTTTCGGCAAGTTATGTTTATATAAAACAAACAGCTATGTTCTGACCGCTCTCTGGTGAAAATTTTTCACCTTTGTTTTACAAAGAACAGATTTTTTTTGATTTTTATTTTACTGGCCTATTTTAGGCCAAGTTTTTATTTTTGTGTTAGGGTCCTTGCGAGCCGATTCGCAAGGCGATTCCAGCGATGTGGAATACTTGAGAAGCCAGAAGGTTTTCAACCGCAAATAGGGGGATATCGCGATTGAAAACCTTCTACTTCCCAAAAATGTATTTTTAAGGTACTTTACTTGTCTATTATAGCAGAAAAAAATACGCGGGTCAATGCCTCGAGATAATTTTCCTGCGGATAAGCCTAATGAGAAACACTCTTTTCCATAAGTATTTTCTTAATGAATGCGTCTCTCTAGAAAAAAGTAATTTTCTTTTTCAAAAAGGCTTATTTTTCGGTTGTTTTATCGATAATGGCCCAAGCAAAATTTTTGGAAGTCAGAATCATCAGTTGATCTTTTAGTATCAAATAGTCCAAGGAAAGTGAGGCGTCAGGAGCGAAGTTCTTGTAGCGGATTTTGTTTCCCTGATATTCGTTTTCATTGAACGGCTCAGTGGTCTCGGTGAAAGTCTTGCCAAAGTAAATTCCCTTCAAATCGCTTGTCATCGTTTTTTCCCATTCTCGCATAGCTTCATGGAGCTTTTCCGGCTCCTTGGTCTTTAGGGATATTCCAAGCTTAACGTCGGCTTTTTCCTGGAAAGCATAGAGACTAAAAAGGCTATCATTATCGATTACCTCCAACACTTTGGCAGGAAAAACAAGCCCTAATTTTTCAGAGAATTCGGAAAATTTCAAAGGAATGTATTTTTCGTCGGTTGGAACAAACTCAATTAGGGATTTCTCGGGCAATTTTTGGACCTCTTCAATATATCTATTTATAGATTCCATTTCTTTTTGGGGAGCCAGAACTAAGAAATTCGGCTTGTCTTCGTAGAGGATGGGTTTTTCCGGTTCCGGAACTATTTCTTGAGAGGGTTCTGTCGGAGGTTCTGCTTCAGAAACAGGCAATATCTCCGAAGAGGAATCGGAATTTTCATTCTGGTAGGTATTGAGAAAGTAATAAATTCCAAAGCCGATTGCTCCAATAAACAAAATAGCGGAAAAGATTAGTAGGGAAGCTCGCGAGTTTTTCTTAGGTGGAAGAGGGATTTGTGCCGGGAGTGGCTCGCTTTTAGCCTGGATTAACTCCTCTTTTCTACTTGGAAGGGATGTTCTTATTGGAATAGCCGCTGAATCCGGAGAAGCTTCTATTGGAGATGAGGGGATTTCTTTGGGTGAGGGATTTCCGGCTAGAAAAGGACTGGTTTTTTGTTTTTCGCTTAAGGAAACTCTATTTTCTGCTTTTTCTTTATTTATCTGGTCCCCAGAAAAAGAGCTGGGGTCGTAATTTGGCTGGGTCTTTAACTTTTCTAAATCACTTTCCATGGAATGAATTGGAAAATCGTTCTCTCGGATGGTGTTTTTAGGAACGCTTTTTATATTGAGACCGCTTTGATCGAACATAGTTTTATTTTAGATGATAAAAAAGAAGCAAGTTTTAGCTTGCTTCTATTTTACAACAAAATAATCTTTCTGGCTACTATTTCTTGACTATCTTGGCTACTGCCTTGGCGCTTAAGTTGATGCGACCTTGATCATCGATTTCTTTGACTTTGACTGGAACGATGTCTCCGATATTGAGATAATCTTCGACCTTGTTTACTCTTTCCTCGGCAATTTCGGAAATGTGAATCAGGCCTTCTTGGCCGGGTAGAATTTCGGCAAAAGCGCCGAAAGTCATGAGTCGTGTCACGCGAGCGTTGAAAACTTCTCCAGCTTTTACCTCATGAGTCAAATTGTCAATCCATTTCTGGGCTTTCTCTGCGCTGGATTCGTCTGGCGAAGTGATAAAGACCGAGCCGTCATCTTCAATGTCAATCTGCACTCCAGTTTCGTCAATAATCTCGTTAATAACCTTGCCTCCAGTTCCGATGACATTTCTGATTTTGTCGGGATTAATCTTCATAATGACAATTCTTGGGGCAAATTCACTCATCTTTCCTGGCGCAGAAATGGTGGAAGTTATTTTTTCTAAGATTTCCATTCGGTTTCCTTTGGATTGGGTAAGAATAGCTTCCATCATGGGAAGAGTAATTCCGTCTACCTTCACATCCATTTGAAGCGCGGTAATTCCCTTTTCTGTTCCAGCGGCCTTGAAATCCATATCCCCGAAATGATCTTCGAGACCTTGGATATCGGTCAAAACTTTAAAGTTTCCGTCTTTGCCAACGATAATTCCCATGGCAATGCCGGAAACCGGACGTTTGATGGGCACTCCGGCGTTCATAAGAGACAATGTGGAACCGCAAGTGGAAGCCATCGAAGAAGAGCCGTTGGAAGACAAGACTTCGCTTACAACTAGGATGGTGTAGGGAAATTCATCTTTGGAAGGCAAAACTGGAACCAGGGCCTTCTCGGCCAAGGCGCCATGTCCGATTTCCCGTCTTCCCGGCCCTCGCATAGGTCGCACTTCACCGACGCTATATGGAGGAAAATTGTAATGATGGATATATCTTTTTTTCATGTCAACTTCCATCGTGTCAATCACCTGTTCATCTCCGGGCGCTCCAAGGGTGGTGACAGTCAAAGCTTGAGTCTCTCCTCGGGTAAAGAGACCGGTTCCGTGGGTTCTGGGAAGAATTCCTACTTGGCAAGTGATAGGACGGATTTCAGTCAATTTTCTTCCGTCCGGGCGCATTTCCTTTTCCAGGATATTTTGATGAACTATTTCGTCAGACACTTCTTCAAAGACTTGGTCAGCCACTTCTTTTAGATTATCAGCTTCTTCTGGATAATTAGCCTTTAAAAATTCAGCTACCTTTTCTTTTATGGCAGTCATTCGGTCTTCAATGACTTGCTTGTCTTTGTCATAGAGGATTTCTCCGATTTTTTCTTCAAAAAGAAGCTCTTTGATCTTGTTTTCGATCTCCGGATCGGCTTGAAGCAGGATCGGGGTGGCTTTTTCTCGTCCCGCCTCCTTCTGAATTTCTTCTAGGAAGGTAGCAATCTTAGTAATAGCTTCATGGCCGAATTTGAAAGCTTCCAGAATTTCTGCTTCCGGAACCTCCTTGGCTCCCGCTTCAATCATGTTGATCTTATCCTTGGTTCCGCTGAGCGTAAGGTCCAAATCTCCTTCAGTCAGTTCTCCGTTTACCGGGTTCAAAATTAGTTCACCATTCACTCGTCCGATGCGGACTGCCGCTACTGGTCCATTCCAGGGGATATCGGAGATAGAGAGAGCGGCGCTGGCGGCAATAATCGCCACGATATCCGGGTCATTTTCCCCGTCAATTGAAAGCACAGTAGCGACAACCTGGACATCATTTCGCATTCGGGAATTAAAAAGAGGACGAATGGTCCGATCGACTGCGCGTCCGGAGAGAATAGCGTCATCGGATGGACGACCTTCCCGTTTGATGAATTTAGAACCTTTTATTTTCCCGGCGGCGTAATAGCGTTCCTCATACTCTACCATGAGAGGAAAATAACCTTTAGCAAACCCCATCCCCTTGCTCATGGTGGCAGTCGCTAAAACAACCGTGTCGCCGTAGCGAACAGTCACTGATCCATTGGCTTGACCGGCCAGAAGGCCAGTTTCTACCTGGAGGATTCTCCCTCCGATTTGGAGGGACCAACTCTTTCGTTCCATTTTTTTGGAAGCTCAAAAAAAGAAAAAGATTTTTGGAAAGTAAAACTCAAAGCCACCAGTCAGAATTATCAAGTACCAATTACCAATTTTTCAATAAATTATACAATTGGTTAATTGATAAATTCATTGATAATTGAAAATTGATAATTTCCTAACTTCTGAGCTATGGTCTTGAGTTTTGGATTATTTTCCAAATCTTCCCTCACTTTTAAAGAGCTTTGATTAAATTGATTTATATTAAAAACTTTTTCTTTCCAGAGCTGATATCGGTGAATTTATCTAATTTTTCAATCAATTTGGCGCTGGTGGACTCTGAAAGGGCGATTCCTTCTACTCGGCATCCGGTAGTGCTCTGGAGATATTCAACTAAGGGGATGTAGTCTCCGTCTCCGCTAACGAGAACAATCACATCCAGACTTTTGGAGAGTTTTATGGCGTCGACAGTAATTCCGACGTCCCAGTCGCCTTTCTTGGCTCCTCCGGCAAATATCTGAAGATCCTTGGTTTTAACCTCAAATCCTTGCTTTTCGAGGGCGTCAAAAAATTTTTCCTCGATTCCTTCCAGTGTCTTGATTCCGTAAGCGATGGCTCGAATAAGTTTTCTATCGCCAGTTGCCTCCTTGAGAACGGCGCCAAAATTGACCTTCTTCTTGTGAAGGACTTTAGCGCTGTAGTAGAGGTTTTGAATGTCGACTAAGACGCCAACTCGTTGTTCCTTGTAAATATCCATAAAATAATCAATAAAAGCAGGCAACGCCTGCTTTTGGGGTTTATCCCTTAAGGTCCAATTTCTTAATTAAGGCCTTGTAGGCTTTCTCATTGGTTTTCTGTAAATATTGCATTAGCTTCTTTCTCTTAGAAACCATCTTAAGAAGACCGCGCCGAGAATGAAAATCCTTAGCATTCTTCTTTAGGTGCGCTGTGAGCTTCTTAATAGCCTCAGTGAAAAGGGCAATTTGATATTCCGGAGAGCCGGTATCTTTTTCGTGTCTTTTGACTTCTTTGGTGACTTTTTCCTTTTGCTTATGGTCAAGCGCCATAGTTCTTTTCGGCCGAGTTCGAGCCAAAATTGTTTTTGACCGGAGCTGGCTAGCTGAATGTTTAACAAATTAAGCCTAACACATCCAGAGGCTTTTGTAAAGGAATTTTAAAATTGGGCTAAGTTTCCCTTACAAACAGGAAAATGATAAAATAGTAGAGTTATATGAGTCAAATTTTGGAAAAATTGAATTCGAGCCAGCGTGAAGCCGTTGAAACGACCGAGGGGCCGGTGCTCATCATCGCTGGCGCCGGATCCGGGAAAACCCGGGCCCTCACGTACCGAGTGGCTTATTTGATTCTCGAGAAAAATGTCAATCCTCGGAGGATTTTAGCTGTGACTTTCACCAATAAAGCGGCCCAGGAAATGAAAGAACGAATAATGGATTTGCTCAAGAGCAATTCAATTTCCAATTTCCAATTTCCCCGCCTGCCGAAGACTGGCACTGGCGGGCAGGCAATTTCCAATCAAGATCAAATCTCTAATGACCAAAATTCTAA
>JBMOKR010000071.1:5487-10792 GCA_049324335.1 Patescibacteria group bacterium
CACCAAGAACTACAAACTAAAAACTACAGTCTCCCGACTGTCGGAACCTTCCACTCTATTTGTGTTCGGATTCTTAGACGGGAAATTGAAGTTCTGGGTTATGACAAAAATTTTAACATTCTCGATTCGCAGGACCAACTGAGTCTCATTAAGAAAGTGATGAAAGAGATGGAAATCAATGTCGATCAGTTCAAGCCTCAGGCGATGCTGGGAATGATTTCTAAGATTAAAAACGAACTGGAGGCGCCGGAGGAATTTGAGCGGAGAGTCGGAAGCTATTTTGAAGAGACTGTTCTAAAAATTTACAAAAACTATCAAAAACGTCTCAAGGAAAATAACGCTCTTGATTTTGACGATCTTCTTATGCAGACAGTTAAACTTTTTCAATCTTTTCCTAAAATTTTGGAAAAATATCAAAAATTCTTCCAGTATATTTTGGTAGACGAATATCAAGATACCAATCGGGCGCAGTATCTTCTGGTGAAAATGCTGGGGGAAAAGCATAAAAATATTTGTGTCGTGGGCGATGATTGGCAGGGAATTTATTCTTGGCGGGGAGCCAATATCCAAAACATCTTGGATTTTGAAAAGGATTATCCGAATGCTAAGGTGGTGAAGCTCGAGCAGAATTACCGCTCGACGCAGAACATCTTAGACGCGGCCTATGCTGTGATTTCTAAAAATGTTAAAAGAAAAGATAAAAAAATTTGGACGGAAAATGGAGGCGGAAACTTGATAACCTCGTATGAGGCCCGAGATGAAAAAGACGAAGCCGGGTTTATTGTCCGGGAAATTGTTCGACTTTCTCGCGCTGAGAATCTTTTGCCGGATGACTTCGTGATTCTTTATCGTACCAATGCTCAATCTCGAATCATTGAAGAAGAGATGCTTAAGAATTCTATTCCCTACCGAATCATTGGCGGCGTGAAGTTCTATCAGCGAAAAGAAATCAAGGATGTTTTAGCCTATCTGCGCTTAGTTTCTAATTTTTCCGATGAAGTTTCTCTCGCGAGAATTATCAATGAACCGAAACGGAATATTGGAGAAGCGACTCTTTCTAAGTGGATTAATTTATCCAGAGAGATTGGCAAGGATCCGATAAGCTGTGGCTTGGAATTCAAAATTCAAAATTCAAAATTCAAAACTACAATTCAAAATTCAAAACTTAGTGAAAGCAAAATAGAAAGCCTAGTGTCTTTCTGTGAATTTGTGATTAGAGCCAAAGAAAAATTATACAAAACTAAACTGGCAAATTTTATCGATTGGATAATCAAAGAAAGCGGCTATGAGAAGACGCTTCTTGACGGGACGGATGAAGGCGAGACGCGTCTGGAAAATGTGCGGGAACTTCTGACGGTGGCTAAAAAATTTAACGAAGATTCTTCTGAGGAATCTCTGCGGATATTCTTAGAAGAGGTAGCGCTCCAATCTGATACGGACGATATCGATCAGAAAAATGAAGCGGTGCATCTCATGACGCTTCACAGCGCTAAGGGGCTGGAATTCAAATATGTTTTTATCGCGGGACTTGAAGAAGGAATTCTTCCTCATTCCCGAAGCCTTCTCTCGGAAGAGGAAATGGAAGAGGAACGGCGGCTCATGTATGTCGGAATCACTCGCGCCGAAGAAAAGGTCTATCTGTTATTCACAAGCGAACGGAATATCTACGGTTCGACCCAAGTGAATATGCCGAGCCGGTTTTTTAGTGATATACCTAGCCATCTTTTAGAAGATGGAAATCCGAAATTTGAAAATCTAAATTCGAAACTTGAGCAAAGCTCAAATGCTCCAGCCCAAGGCTGGTCCGCTTCGGGCGGAAAAAACCAAAAACTAACAACTAAAAACTGTTTTAAGGACGGCGAGAGAGTGTCGCATGAAGTTTTCGGAGAGGGTCTTATTGTGGCTTCCAAAGATCGGGAGCTTACCATTGCTTTCAAAAAATATGGACTAAAAAAGATAGATTCCGGTCTGGCTCCTCTCAAAAAGATCTGAGGCCTTTGTATCAGACAAAAAAGAAGCTCCCTTGAGGGAGCTTCTTTTTGATGGTTCATGACTAATAGATGTAGCCCTTGATTACCCGACTTTTTGAACTTATTGTCCGAGAAGACTTCTTGGCCCAGCCTTTGTAGTTCATTTCCGAAATGGTAACGGAATCGCCACTTACTTTTTCTACGATTCCGACATGTCCCCACCAAGATTCGGAGGTGACTATGATAGAACCAGCTCGCGGGCTCTTTCCAGTAGCGTAGCCCATAGCCTTAGCTCGATAGAGCCAAGTACCGGCATTTCCGCCCCAAGGCACGTATTTTCTCTGAGCCACATACCAAGTACAGTAGCCATAAGGGAAACTATGCCCGGTTCCGGCTTTGCCACTCAGGACCTTGCCAAAAGGCTCGTAGGTTCGAGAGGCGATGCCGAGGGCTGAAGACGATTCTGTCGCCGGAGTGGCGGGACGGATAACTTCCTTTTCTCCTCCAGGAATGACAATTTCTTCTCCTACTTTCAGCTCTCCATTGGCGGGCAGGTCGTTAAAAGCGATAATCTTCTCCTTTTCCGCCTTATATTTTTTAGCTACTGTTTCAATCGAATCACCGCTTTGGACGGTATAAGTGAGGCCGGAAACCGGCAAGATGAATATCTTATCACCTGGCATTATCGAATTGATATTGTCGATTTCATTAGCCCAAAGAATGGTATTGGTGGTGATTCCGTGAGCGGAAGCGATAGCCCCGACTGTGTCTCCTTCCTTGACCTCGTAAACAATAACTCCCCCATCTTCCATAGGATCCTTTTTAATGGGGCTATTCTCAGCCAAAAGAGCCTGACCGCTCATTATGGGAAGATTATCAAGCTCTTCTTTGATATCAGGATTGGGCGACAAACTAGGTTCAGATATCTTGGCGGTGGACAAAGTGGCTTTTTTCTTAGAATCCGTAAAAAGCTTATTTTTGAGAGGGCTTTCATAATTGTCAGTTGAGCCCAAATAGCCAAACAAAAATCCGCTTGTTTCTTTTCCGGAAGCTAAGTTGGTAGAAGAAACCAAAATAGCGCTGGAGATGACCACTATAAGCGCGGAATAATTTCTAAAAACATGAAGAGCCTTGACCGTCCGGTGTCTTTTGATGAATTCGACAAGCTCCTTCTGCATCAGATAAAGCCGAGTATTCAGCTCTCCGAAGCTTTCTTTTTCGGTAAAGTTTCTCCTTAGAAAAGAAAAAAATTTACTAATATGATTAAACCTTTCTTTGGCTCCTTTGGCAAAGCAATTTGTCTCAATAAAAAAAGACCGAAAAGCCTAAATCCAATTGAACCCTAATTTAAATCAGTAGCTAATATAGCGAAAGCTGGCCCAAAAGTCAAACCCCGAAGCTCAAAAAGGCTTGAATTAGGCAAAAAATTTTTAGCTGACGACGTTTTATGTCTTAAATAAGCCATATTTATTCAAAATTGTTTTTTTATGAATTTCAGGCTATCATGAAGAAAAGGAGGAAGTGTCGCACAATCTCTGGGAGATGAATATCTCGATAATGTTAGCTTTATATAAGCCAAAATATGAAATTAGAATCTCTGAAAAATCAATTTCTGGAATATCTGGAGATTGAACGTAACCGAAGTCGGAAAACAATTGAGAATTATAATCACTATCTTTCTCGTTTCCTTGAACTCTCTGGAGCCGAGACTCCTTCCGATATTACAGATGACTTAGTGAGGAGTTTTCGGGTAGCTCTTAACCGTTTTTCGGATAATTCTGGTCGACCTCTTAAGAAGATAACTCAAAATTACTATGTTATTGCCCTTAGAAGCTTTCTGAAATATCTTTCCAAGAAGGATATTCAGACTTTGCCAGCCGAGAAGGTGGAAGTGGGCAAGACTCCGTCCCGAGAAGTGGATTTCTTGGAAGAGGGGGAAGTGGAACGAATATTATCTTCCGCCGAAGGGGGTGATTTTAAGAGTCTTCGTGATCGAGCTATTCTGGAGCTTCTTTTTTCGGGCGGACTTCGGGTTTCTGAGCTTATTGGAATCAATCGGGACAAGCTTAATCTCAAGACCCAGGAAATCGTGGTGAGAGGAAAAGGTGATAAGGTGCGAGTAGTTTTCATATCTGACCGAGCTAAGAGAGCGGTGGAGGATTATTTGAAAAAGAGGACTGATATCGACCCAGCTCTTTTTGTTCGGGATGAAAAAGCGCTTAAGAAATTTCAGGGAAAAAAGGAAGAGAAAAAAAAGAGTGAGCTCAGGCTCACTCCCAGGTCAATCCAAAGAATTGTTAAATTTTATGCGACCAAAGCCGGAATCGTGAAAGAAGTCCATCCGCACACACTTCGCCATTCTTTTGCTACTGACCTTCTTTCTAACGGGGCGGATATTCGGTCAGTTCAAGTGATGTTGGGACACTCATCCATAACGACGACTCAGATCTATACCCATGTTACCAATCAGAAACTCAAAGAAATTCATAAGAATTTCCATCGGAAGAAGAAATAATTGACCAAATGGGTTTTTTGAAATAAGATTAATTTGTTGTTTTGGGCGGTTAGCTCAGTTGGTTAGAGCGCCACATTGACATTGTGGAGGTCACAGGTTCGAGTCCCGTATCGCCCACAGAAGAGGATAGTTCATTGTTATTTCAATCAAGGGACCATAGCTCAGTGGTAGAGCAGGCGGCTCAAGTAAATTATTCTAAGTTATGTTTAGGATTATGTAGTTCGGCATGACAATTATGACAGACGAGTATACATTTCCCAATTTCCTCATCAATTTTAGTTTGTTTGCGGTTCGATAATGATCGTATATCAAGTTGGAAGTTTTTCTTTCGAGGGTTGATGTGGTGAAAAGTGAGGGCGGAGAGATTTCGTTTATAACCACAAACGGAGCACTTCCCTCCAAGCTTTTTGAGTAGAAGTAATTTTCTCTCAACTCCTCTATTCTGTTGTGCTTTATAGGATTGAAGATTTTTATTTCTACATTTTGGAGAGCAATACATAGTCTGACGACCTATCAAAGGTTTGCTACAAATTTTACAAGTTATGATTTTATTCATAATTCTGTTATAGCATAATAGGAATAATTCTGCAGGGCTGTTTGGAAAGTAATTTCCAAATGATTTTCTGTCAAATTCGGGGAAATCTTATTAAAAATATGATAATCCCGAGCCAAGCCCATTTTTTGTTAAGGGAAGGTGTAGAGACTAGATGGCAGACACCCCACTTTATTTTTAAAAGGGTGAAGGGATAGTCCAGCTCACAAATCCGAAAGGAGTTGCAAAAGCAATAGTGAGAAGCATAACCGCTTGGTCGTAGGTTCG
>JBMOKR010000072.1:0-4109 GCA_049324335.1 Patescibacteria group bacterium
CTCCTCTTCTATTTCTCCTCATTCTCGCTTCATCGGTCATTTTAGAAAGCTGGCTTGAAATGAAAGTCTCTCGAATTTTAGAAAGTCATACGACTAGCTTTCGTCTCGGTTTCACTTCTGACTGGGAATATCGGAGAAATTCCCAGATGGGCGCTAAGCTCACCGGAAAAGCCGAAGATGAATTAAGAAAATCCGTGATTTACTTTAATAATTCCTTTCGCCCGAATATTGTCGTAGCTGGCGGAGATTTTATTGAAAGTTCCAATGTTAAATCCGAGAGGGCTAAGGAGGAGCTGGAACAAATGATTTCTATCTTCCGAGAAGTCGAAGCTCCCAAATTATACGCTCTAGGCAATCACGATCTTCGCTCTCTCACCAAGCCAGAAGTCTTGGAAGTTATTGGAATCCCCGAAGCGCATGTTTGGTCTGACGATTTTCCGCCTTTCCGCTTGGTGGTTCTGGATACCAATTTCAATAAAGAAGATGGGTCGGATCGAGGAGCTAAATCCTATACTGAAGGCTTTGTGAGCCAAGAAGAGCTTGCCTGGCTAAAATCATCGTTGGCTACCAACCGACCCGTCCTCCTTTTTTCCCATCATTCTCCCATTCCTAGCTCCAAACAAGGAAGGCTTTCTACCAATATCCTAAATGGCCCGGACGTCCAAAAAATTATTGAGGAAAGTGGCAATGTTCTGGCTGTCATTTCCGGACATACGCCAGAAAGCTACCATAAAAATGTAGCCGGTGTAAATTATTTCGTAGCTGATACGCTAGTTAATGAATTGGCGCTAGGAAGCTTTGCTACCGTTGAAATAAGCTACAATGACCTCCTAAAAACAGCTTCCTTGAGCTTTGTTCAACACGGCCAAGACAAGAGAAACTACTCAGTCTCCTGGAAAAAATCTTCGACCGACAAAAAACTCTGGCTTCTCCGTTTTCTGAACTCCAAAATCCAAAATTAATCTGCTAGCTATTGACTAAAACAGCTTCGCGAGTTAAAATCCGAGGTTGTTTATTTTTTATTATCAAATCCATGAAGAAAGTGCGAGTGAAACGATCATCGGCTGGTCTGGGCCTCTATGCTGAATCATCTTTCCAGAAAGACGACTTCGTTATCGAATATAAGGGTCCCTACCTGAATAACTCCCAGGCTGACGAGAAGGGAGGAAAATATCTCTTCCGAGTCAACTCTCGCCTCACGATTGACGGAAGTGGACGGAAAAACTTGGCCCGCTATCTCAACCACTCTTGCCGACCAAACTGTGAAGCTCTCCAAGACGGAAAGCAAATTGTCATTCATGCCAAAAGGAAAATCAGTCCCGGAGAGGAACTGACTTATAATTACGGCAAAGAATATTTTGATGAATTTATCCGACCTCATGGCTGTCGCTGTGAAAAATGCCAATCCGGGAAAAACTAATCCAGAATAGAATCGAGCTTTCGCTTTTCTTCCTGAAACTTTTCCAATCTCTCGCCCGACAGGGGGTTGCCCTTGGGAAGCTGAAGAGACATGGGATTTACCGGGCTTCCATTAAGACGCATCCCGTAATCTAAATGCGGTCCGGTCGACCAACCAGTTGAACCAACATAGCCGACAACTTGTCCCTGGGAAACGCTTCCGCCTCCTTTGAGACCTTTGGCAAAAGCGCTCAAGTGTCCGTAATGAGTGGTGTATCCGTTGTCATGCCGAAGACGAACTATATTCCCCCAGCCACCTTCCCAACCAGCGCTGGCTACTGTTCCCCTGGCTGTAGCTACGACCGGAGTGCCAGTCGGCGCAGAGTAATCAATTTGATAGTGAGCGCTCACCGTTTTGGTGATTGGATGCATCCGCGCTCCAGTATAGCCGGAAGTAATCCGCCGATAACTTAGTGGCGCCCGAAGAAACTGGCGCTCCAGCTCGTGACCTTCTCCATCATAATAGCTTCCCTCATTCTCAAATTCGAAATAGTAAGCCCGATATTCTTGACTGGCATTTATAAACTTGGCGCCGAGTACTTTTCCATCCGGAGCCTCCGCTCCGTTTAGAGTTCTTTTTTCATAGAACACTTTGAATTCGTCTCCTTCCCGAATATCGGTCGTGAAGTCAATGTCAAAAGAAAAAACATCGGCAATCTCCAAAATTGTCGCCTCAGTTAGCCCGGCGTCCAAAGCGTCTTTGTAGAGAAACTCATCAATCTTTCCTTCTATCACAGCTTCCGCCACTTCGTAAGGTATTTTTTCTTCACGGGCCTTGAAATTGTCCCCTTCTCTTTCCACGATTATCCGCATCTCGCTGTTCAGATCATATTCCATTCTTCTGGCTTTTTCTTCCGCGTCGAAATAGAAATGGACATGTTGTCCGATTTTTAATTTGGAAAAATCATAGACATTTTTGGCAGCTTCGAGAAGGCGGGCTGTGTCATTGGCATCCAGATTGCCAAAGCGAGAAAAGACTTCAGCCGGAATATCCCCTTCAGCAATGGCGCAGATCTCCTCCCTGTCCCACTTATTTTCCGGGACCGCTTGAGAAACCTCCTCCGTTTTTGGATTTTCTACCGCCCGGATCCCGTCTTTTTCCGAAGACCAAAAGAAACGATAGCCGAGATAGGCCAAAATCAGAAAGACTAAAACCCAGAAAAGATTAACCTTCCTTTCTCTCGGTTGCGCCTTGGCCTCACTTTTTCTTCCGGAGTATATTTCCATACTTATATCCTGACATTTGCCGACAAAGTATTATACCACAGCGCAAAAAAATAAAAAGCGCCCCGCCAGGAAACACTTTGGAGAGACTCTATTATTTTTCGCAAACCAACAAACAAGGATCAATCCAATTGGAAAGTTGGCTTTTGGAAGAGACATACCCGCGGATATTTATAGCGCTTCCCTTGTGGATTCCAAGATGAAGATGCTTTCTTTCGCCGTCAGTCTCGAAGCTTTTGTCTTCCCCCAGTATTCCCAATTTTTCTCCGGCTAAGACATCGTCCCCCAATTTTAAGATTATGCTGGATAAATTCAGATGTCCATAAACAACAGTCATGCTCACGCCATCCAATTCGCATTCTTCAACTGCTACTCCCCCGTAACCATCCGCATATTCCTTGACTCTAAGTTTGCCTGCGCAAATCGCCTTAACCGAAACCTCCTGATTCATCTCCTCCGGGAAAATTTCGAAGTCCGTTCCAGTGTGATAACCGGAGAACCTTTCCGGTGAGACAGGGGAATTTTCCCGGGTAATATATATCCCGAATGGTTTTTTGCTTATCCGTTCGCCAGCCCTTTCCACCGGCGTCTCAAAATTGGAAGAATTCCTTTGCGCAGGCTCTTCTCTATCCTGGAAATTATCTTCAAGTGATTGGGTCGGCCCTGTTTCTCGTAAAATCGAGGAATTTTTCCTAACTTGAATAAAATTAACCACTATCCCCAAAAGAATGACGCCTGCTAAAAAAGCGCTAGCTTTAAATATTTTCCCCATGACCCAATTCTAACACACAATATACCCAGAAAGACAAAAAAAGCCCCGAATCACATCGGGGCTTTTTCGATCTTATACTAAGAAAGTCCTAGACCTTGGATACTTTGATAGCGTTGGGTCCCTTCGGGCTTTCGCTAACTTCAAACTGAACAGTATCTCCCTCTTTCAATTCTTCATAAGTCACTCCGACGAGCTCCTTAGAATGAAAGAATAGATCCTTATCAAATCCCTCTCGGGAGATGAATCCGAATCCGCGATCAGTCAATCTTGCGATTGTTCCTTGTTCCATTTTTTGGTTCACTAATTGTTTAGATTGGTTCCACAAATGTCGCTTAGAAAGCTCGACTAATCTTCTTGGCAGACCTGTTGAAACTCTTTTAATTATACTCCTGTTTTTCCTTTCTGTCAAGCGCCTGGGGTAATATCCCAGCTTGGAAAAAATTTTATTTTTGCGAGCTATGAATTTTCAAAATTTTTTAAAAAAGCAAAGACACACCGCTGACGCAGATGGTTCTCTGCTGGTGGGTCATTTTTTAAGCTGGTTGGAGTTCTATCTCACAAACAGTTTTAAGATCAATAATAACTAATCTTCCCAAGACGAATCTCCCGAGTGAGCTAGCCTGAATTCGCACCGCTTCCAGGTTCTTATCAGGAA
>JBMOKR010000072.1:4119-10503 GCA_049324335.1 Patescibacteria group bacterium
CCCTTTTCATTTACCACTCCCGCTTTCGGGAGCAGCTTCTCCTGCTTGGGAACTAAGTATTTTTTCTGATTGGGGTTTCTTGGCAGTTTTTTCCGCCTTCTTCACGACGCCACGCGCCTGATGAGGAAAACGATATTTGTCCCCATGCGGGCAATCCTCACAACAGAAGTTGGGCCATTTTTCATCGATCCGATGACTCGCGACAAAAAAATCGTTAAGTTTGCGCATATACTGCAAACACTCATTCCTCATTTCCCGCGGGCAATCAATTGCCTGCCAGACATGATTGGGCGGAACCGATCTGGTCGGATTGCAACCTTCCGGAAGGGAAGGTCGTATTTCTTTTTTCATCCCGCTTCCCTCCTTGGGATTATTTGTTCACTAAGTTGGGACATTTAACGTTAGCACGAAAAAAATAGTTTGTAAATAACAAGGCCTAACTAGATCAGAGTAACAAAAAATAAGGCGTATTTAAGCCTTATTTTAGAGTGCTCCGAATGCCAGAAGAAGTTCGAACTTCTTTTAGTGATTAGCAAAACCCGTATTGGATAATGTTAGAACTTTTTGTTTTGGGAATTTGAAAACCGCCCCAGCGCAGAGCCCGATTTCTCGGGATTACGCTGGAGCGGTCGTTTTAAGCAGTTGGTCTGCTCACTTCTTGCCGCCACCCTTCTTCTTGGCCTTCTTGGCAGCGGCCTTGGCCGGGTCCATCTCGCCGTAACCCGGCTTTTCCCTCTCGAGGAGCATGGATACAGCCGGCTCTTGGCAGGCCTTGGCAATGAGTGCCGTCTTCTTGAGACCAGCCAGATTGGCGTAGAGCTCGGCCTCGGGAGCTATCTCATCCATGAAGCGTCGGTCCTTGAGAATGGCCGCGGATTGACGAACCATGGCCATCTTAGCGAAGGCCTCGCTGGGCAAGTCCCCAGGAAACTTCTTGACCAGCGTCTTGGCCAGCTTCATGGCCTCTTCGCCAGAGATGCCAGCATCCAGAAGAGCCTGCGTCATCTCCTCGCGCCGACGCAGACGCACTAACTCCTTCTGGCGATTGAGTTGCCCCTGCTCATCAGCCCGGCGCTTCACCTCAGCCTTCTCCTCTTGCTCCCTAACGACGGACTGGGGTCCATCCAGGAACCACGCCAGTTCCGACTCGCTCATGATGAGCTCACGGACCCGGGAGAAAACCTCGCGAGAGGCTTGCGGAATCTTGTCCTTCGGAAAGAACCGGTTGATATTATTTAGAATATCCTGGGCTCGGCCCTTCCAGATTTCCATCGCCTGGATGGATTCCTGGTTGGTCCAATTGGATGCAGAACTCCCCTCCTCAGTGTGTCTCAGCTTTTCTCCGATTAGAAAACCGCGAGCGGCCGAGACTTCCTCAGGCGAGATGAGCCTCCGGAGAACCGGGGGAAGAAAGCCCTCCGACTTGTCCTCGAGGTACTTCTGCCAGGCGCTCGGTCCCTTGTCCTTGGGAGCGATGACCAGGCTGGGTCGGGGCTTGGTTTCGCCCAACCACAATTCCTTTCTGGCCGCCTGAAGGATATCCTTCTTTCTGGCCATTTCGGCCACCGCCTTCTTTTCGTCCTCTTCACGAACGATCTCCTGCGCTTGCTTGCGCAATTCGGCGGCAATACCGGAGTCCGAGAGAAGAATCCCTTCCTCCCCGGAGTAACCAATCTTCCTGGCCATCTCTTCGGCCAGCTTGCGGACAGTAGCGTCGATCCGAGCATCCCATTCGAGATTATTGGCGACCAACTCCATCTCTCACCTCCCTGGCCGTATGGCCAAAAAACATGTTATTAAAAAGCCCGCCAATCATTCCGAGATTGACTGATGATTTTAGCATATTATCATATTTTTGTCAATATCGCCGTAATGGTTCAATAGCTTGGAAACGTTTTCTGGTATACTTACCAGTTAAAAACTAACGTTTTCGCTCAAAATCTCAAAGACAAAATAAAAGAGCTTGAAGGAAAGCTCGACCTGCTTTTAGACGCTCATTTGGACGGCACAATTTCGCGCGAGGAATACACCGCGAAAAAAGCAAAAATCATCAATGAAAAATCCGAGCTTTCCGAAAAATCAAAGGATTTTGAGCGAAACGGCAATCATTGGCTCGAACCGGCCAGACAATTCATTTTAGCGGCTCAACAAGCCAAAATTATCGCTTTGCAAGAAAATCCCGTCGCGGGACGGGATTTTCTCAAAAGGATTGGCTCGAACCGCGTTTTGCTTTCACAAAAGGTGGCGATTGAACCTAAAAAATCTTGGCAAATACTATACAATCTGCCTGCCGAGGCGCGAAGCGCCGAGGCAATAAACTCGCAACATACAATTTGGCTCCGCGCTCTCAAAGAAGTTCGAACTTCTTTTAGTGAATAGCAAGGCCTGGTTTAGATAAAGTTAGAATCTATATTTTAGCAAAAGGGATTGATTTCGAACTATTTGTCGAACAACTTAAGATACTCATCAAATACAAAAAGACGGTTCCTTTTAAAGCCGGTAATTTCCTTTAGCATTCCAGCCTTCTGAAATTTTTCAGCAAGACTATTGGCAGAAGGGGCAGTAATGCTCAATTTTTCTTCTATTTGTTTGATATTAACAATTGGTTGAGAATACAGGTATCGCAACAACTCTTGAGAAACTTTTGCTCTTTTCCCAAAATTCATAATTTTTTGCTCAGATTTTTGTCTCAAAACAATAATTTTTTCGAAAGTTGTTCTCCCTTTTTTCGCCGTTTCAGCAACCCCTTTAAGAAAAAACTTAATCCATTGTTCTAAATCACTGGATATCCTCACCGCAGTTAAAGAGTCATAATAAGATCCCTTGTTTCTTTCAAAGAAATCTGATAAATAAAGCGTTGGCTTCTGTAATATCCCCTCATTTACAAGATAAAGTGTGATCAATAATCTACCAATACGACCATTCCCATCCAAAAATGGATGTATCGTTTCAAACTGATAATGACTAATAGCAATTTTAATAAGGTGTGGCATTGTCATTTTTTTACTATGCCAAAATCTTTCAAGATCACCTAAGAGTTCAGGAACTTCATTCGGATGAGGTGGTATAAATACAGCGTCCTGCAATGATGAACCGCCGATCCAATTTTGACTTGTCCTTATTTCTCCTGGATTCTTATGTTTTCCACGAACTCCTGTCATTAAAATCTTATGCGTGTCTTTAAGAAGTCTGATCGAAAGTGGTAATTTCTTGAGCTCGCTAATTGCAGCATTCATTGCTCTGGTGTAATTTTGTACTTCGCCCCAATCATCTCTCCTCTCAGGATTAACTTCTTCTTTGGGGAGCAAAGCTTCCTCCATGCCGGTTTTAGTTCCTTCGATGCGACTTGAAGTTGTCGCCTCCTTAAAAACGTGCATTCGAATAAAAAAATCAACATCAGGAACTAACAATGAATAAGCATTTAATTCACCGAGATACCTTGTTGCATCCTCTAGTAGAACATCAATCTGAGGATCAGACCATTTATAAGGGACAATGCTAGAAGGAGAAAAGCTTTTATATTTATATTGTTGTTTATAAATTCCTGACTTAAAAATTTGTTGCGCCATAAAGTTTAATTATGCTTTTTTATAATTAAAGTTTAACGCATAACTTTAATTATGTCAATTCATAGTAAAAGTTCCATCGAGTTAAATTACCAGGTTCGAACTCCAGTCCGGGATAACAAAAAATAAGGCGTATTTAAGCCTTATTTTAGAGTGCTCCGAATGCCAGAAGAAGTTCGAACTTCTTTTAGTGATTAGCCACACCCGCATTGAATAATTTTATAACTTCTCCGGTTTTGGGAATTTGAAAACCGCCCCAGCGCAGAGCCCGATTTCTCGGGATTACGCTGGAGCGGTTGTGAGGAACTAGTACTTCACATCGGCCTGCTTGAAGGCCTCCATGATAGCGCTTTGCCAGTTGGGCTCCTCAATCGGAGCGGCAGCGACGCTGTAGCGGACGTAGGGCCCGAAGTGGACTCCCGCCACTCCGGTCTCCTCCATCAGGAGAAAGTTGAAATCCTGGCCGTCTCCGACATAGCGACCAAAAGCCTGCCGAGGCGCCAGCCAAAGAGAGAAGAATCCAGCCAGCGGTTGGACGGCCATCTGCAACCCCAGCTCCTGAAGCAGGCCGCACAGAAGCCGATTCCGAGCCAGGTAGATATCACGGACAGACAGAACTGAGTCCATGTCGGTCTCAAGGCACTGAAGGACTCCATGGGCCGCCGGAGCGAAGAAACCGCTGTCGGTGTTGCCCTTGATGGTGGCGATGTCGCCGATGAAATCGGGCGATCCGACCAAGGCACCGATCCGCCAGCCCGTTCCGTTGCCGATAGCCTTCGAGGCCGAGTAGGCCTCCGCCCAGGAAAGATCGGGATAGTGCTGGGCCACCGCCGACAAAGTCAAACAGTTCGCCCCGACGTAGCCCAGCATTGCATAGGCCGCGTCGTTAAAGATGCGGATACCGTGCTCCTGGCAGAACTGGCAGAGTTCATGCCAAAAGCCTTCCGATGCCACCTGCCCGGTCGGGTTGTGAGGATAGTTGAGCATGAGCAAGGTGGTACCCTCCATGATGTCATCGGGATTGACCAAGAACTTGTTGCCGGGGTTGGTCATAAGAGCATAGTGCTCGACTCCCAAGTACCTACACTGGTCAGCCGGCGTGGGATAACCTGGATTGGTCATCGTCCCCACGCGGACGTACTTGTACGGCTCCAGTTCGCCTTGGAACACGAACCCGCAAGCCTGCGGGATGATTCCCAGCATTGGCTTGATGCCGGGGATCGGCAGGTAGGCTAATCCGTCCCGGAGAGGCGTGGGCTGGTGAAGATTGATAAACTTCTTGGCGAAATCCGACACTCCAGGACTGCCATTGTCCTGGTATTCGTGCATGGACTCCGCACCACTCATCACCGCCTCGGCCGCCGTTCTCCTGGCGCTTTCGAGCGCCGGGCCAGACGGTTGACCGATGGTGAGCTTCCAGATTTTCCTCCCAGACGCTTCCACATCCGCGGTCTTGGCCTTGATGGCCTGAAAAAGATTCTGCCCTCCCTGAGGCAAACGACTTTTCATTTCAGCACTCCCTCCGTTTAGTAGGTTCGCGCCTCGAGTTTTTCCCAAGGCATAGTTTGTGTGGCAAAAAGGTCTCCAATAGTTTCCGCTCGGGCGATCTGAACGACTGAGTTATCAGGGCGGAGTAAAAGGGTCTTACTGCCTCCCCAACCGTTGTAATTCATCTTCATGGCTTGGCCATGGCCTCCGGCGTCCTCCACCACAATGATGTCACCAGGACAGGTTTGGGGAATCATTCTGGCCTTGGCCAGTCGGACGTTCTCGCAGAGGGGGCCGACGATGTCAACTTCCATTTCCTTGTCGGATCTGGGATTGCCCTCGGGGTTGAGGATATTCACTTCGTGGTAGGCCGATTCATAGATGTTGGCCCGATGAAGGTCGGCTGCGTCACAGAAATCCACTCCGATGAAACGCTTGTGTTTGTCAAGCACGTTGATGACATGTCCGACCAGCGCTCCATGCGGAGCAACCACGAAGCGTCCCGATTCCAGCCAGAGTTTGGGCAAGTAGCCGTTCTTGTTTTCAAATTCGAGTCTGACTTCTCTGATGAGCCTGCCCAGTTCAACAAGGTCGACCGACTGTTCTCCTGGCCGGTAATTGACTCCGATTCCTCCGCCGGCGTTCACGAAATCGAACGGCCGACCGAGGCAATCTCCGATTTCCTCGACCATTCTGAGTTGCATAGCAACATTTCCAGCCAGAATCCGGTGATCCAGGCAGTTGGAGGCGTACATGGTGTGGATACCGAATTTCTTGGCTCCCAGTTCAAGCGCCCGGCGATAAGCCGGAAATATCTGTTCGTAGGTCAGGCCATACTTCTGGTCCACCGGGTTGCCGATGATGAAGTTCGTTCCTCCATCTTGGCGTCGGTTTCCCGGATTGTATCGGAAGCAGATGATTTCCGGCATCGGAAGGCTGGTTTTTTCGAGAGCCATTTCCAAAACATCCAGACCGGTTATATCATCCAGGTTGATGATGCATCCCAGATGGAGGGAATATTCCAGATATCTGGCCTGGATGTTGTTGGCTGTGTACATGATCCGGTCCGGAGTTGCTCCGGCCATTTTGGCCAGATAGAGTTCGGTTGGAGAGGCACAGTCCAACCCGAATCCCAGCTCCAGCATCAACTTGAGAATGTGGATATTGGGATTACATTTGACCGCGAAGAAATTGGTGTCTCCGGGTCTAGTGAAAAGGTGTTCCCACATCATCCCGACCGTCTCCCGAATGCCCTGCTCGTCCATGATTACAGCACCAGGACTCAAAGCCCAGTAGCACGGATCGATGTCGGAACCAACTAGACGAGACT
>JBMOKR010000073.1:0-10453 GCA_049324335.1 Patescibacteria group bacterium
TGGTCTCGTCAGTTTCCTTACGAATCTGCCTGATTTCTTCGGCTTTTTTCTCTAGTATGGCTTTAGCTCTTTCAATTTCTTCCGTCTTTCGATCAATATTCTCTTCCCGCTTTTCCAAACGCTCTTCGGAACGAAGAAGCTGCCTTTCTCTTTCTTCCTCCTTCTTCTTA
Organism: Patescibacteria group bacterium; assembly: GCA_049324335.1. GTDB lineage: Bacteria > Patescibacteriota > Minisyncoccia > Moranbacterales > UBA2206 > JBMOKR01. Next base: position 171 of record JBMOKR010000073.1, read on the forward strand.
GCTTCCTCCAAAATATCCACGGCTTTCTTTTTAGAAGACAAGATCAAATCTTCCGACTTCTTTTCGGCTTCAGAAACTATCTGCTCAGCTTTTCCCTCAGCAGTATTAAGTTGTTTTTTGGCAATCCTTTGCCTTAAAGCGTAGCCTAAAAAGGCTCCCAGTCCCAGACCCAAAAAGGCCAACCCAAAAGAAATTAAGTTTCCCGACATAATGTTTGATTCTATTCAATTGATAAATCGATTCGGTCATTTTTTCCTTTATTTATCAATAAAACGAAATTTTAATAAAAAATATGGCGCTCTGCTAACGCCCACGTACATTGAGTATTCTATTATATCCATCCTCTTTTGTCAAAGACCCTTTCTGGTGGTAAAATTAAGAAATCCAGCCTCTAAAAAATTAATTTTAACCACATGCTAAGGACCATACTGCTCATAGTTCTGGACGGTTGGGGAATTTCAGAAAGCTCCAAAGGAAACGCCCTTAAAGAAGCCAACCTTCCGACAATAGAAAAGCTAAATAGCTTTTATCCCCGAATCAATTTGAATGCTTCTGGAATCTCTGTTGGACTCCCTTGGGGAGAGCCGGGAAATTCGGAAGTCGGACATATGACCATCGGCACAGGACGAATAACTTATCAGAATATGCCCCGCATCGGATTAGCTATCCAGAGCCAGGAATTTTTCAAAAATCAGGCTCTACTTGGAGCTTTTGAAAATGCCAAAAAAACCGGAGGTTCCATTCATCTAATGGGGCTTCTCGGCACCGGATCAGTTCACTCCTATAAAGATCACCTCTACGCCCTCTTGGAAATGGCTAAAAGCCAGGATGCCAAGAAAGTTTTTCTCCATATTTTTACTGATGGACGCGATTCCGACGTAAAAGCCGGATTAGAGTGCCTCAAAGAGCTTAAAGATAAACTGGGAGAATTTAAAGTAGGAGAAATTGCCACTATTATGGGCCGTTCTTTTGCTATGGACAGAAATAATAATTGGGACCGGATTGAGAAAGCCTATCTCTGCCTCACGGAGGGCCAAGGAGAAGAAATGAATAATCCGCTAGAATACTTGGAAAAAAGCTACCGAAAAGGCGTGTCAGATGAATACATTGAACCGGGATGTCTCATGGGAGATTCGGGGAAATTTGAAGGAGCCATCAAGAATGGCGATTCAGTAATATTTTTCAACTTCCGAGAAGATAGAGCTAGGGAGCTCACTAAGGCTTTTACCGTCCCAGGGTTTTCTAAATTCAAAAGAAAGGAATTCTTAAAAGAGCTCTATTTCGCCGGAATGACTCTTTACGAAGAAGGTCTGCCCATTGAAGTCGCTTTTCCTCCCGTCAAAGTATCTCATTCACTCGGAGAAATCGTAAGCAAGAAAGGACTCGCTCAACTTCGAATCGCTGAAACAGAAAAATTCGCCCACGTAACCTATTTTTTCAATGGAGGACAAGAAGAAGTTTATCCCAAAGAAGACCGTATCATTGTTCCCTCTCCGACCCATGTGGAACGCTATGACAAAGCCCCGGAAATGAGCGCTAAGGAGCTTACTGAGAAAGTAATCGCCGCTATCCGAAAAGAAAAGTACGGCTTCATCCTAGCTAATTTTGCCAACCCAGATATGGTTGGACATACTGGAAACCTTAAGGCTTCCATAAAAGCCGTTGAAACTGTCGACTCTTGCTTGTCGCAGATTATTCCTGAAATTCTGCAAAAGGACGGTTGTCTTCTTATTACTGCCGATCACGGCAACGTCGAGGAAGTTAACAATTCCAAAACCGGCGAGGCTGACACCGAACACAGTTCCAATCCGGTTCCGCTCTGGTTCATCACTTCGGAAAACCACAGCGAAAAACCCAGAAAGGTCCCCGCTCCCGATCAAGTCCAGGGAATGCTCGGGGATATCGCGCCCACTATCTTGGAACTTATGAAAACTGAAAAACCTAAAGAAATGACCGGCGAAAGCCTGCTTTCACTCCTTAAATAGTTATCAGTTTTTAGCTTATAGTTTTTAGAGTTTTCAAAGATAAAAACGCTCCTACTTTCTTCAGAGCGTTTTTATTATCCTAAAAACTAGAACCTATTTAATAATCTTATCCACCACCCCATATTTCTTAGCTTCGTCAGCTGTCATGAAATAGTCTCTCTCCGCGTCCGCTTCGACTTTGGAAAAAGTCTGGGAGCAATTCCTGGCTAAGATAGCCGTGAGTTTTTTCTTGATAGCTAAGATATGCTTGGCATGAATATCAATATCCGTCGCTTGACCTTGGGCTCCGCCCATCACTTGATGAATCATTACTTCCCCATTAGGCAAGATGCTCCGCTTTCCTTTCTTGCCAGCTGAAAGAAGCACCGCCGCCGCGCTGGCAGCCATACCGACGCAAATCGTCGCCACGTCCGACTTCACATACTGCATCGTGTCGTAGATAGCGAGAGCCGCGCTCACTTCTCCGCCCGGAGAATTGATATAGAGCTTGATGTCTTCCGAAGAATTTTGGGAATCCAAAAAAAGAAGCTGGGCAATCACAGCATTCGCCACCGCATCATTGATTGGGCCACCCAAAAAAATGATTCGGTCCCGAAGAAGACGGGAGTAGATATCATAAGCCCGCTCGCCATAGCTGGTTTTTTCAATGACTGTTGGAATGAGATATTGATTCTGCATAGAATTGTCATTCCCGTGAAAACGGGAATCTAGTCACTTAATACAACTGCTCTACTGGATTCCTGCTTTCGCAGGAATGACATGTTGAGCTACATTTCCCCTAACATTTCGAAAACTTTTTCGTTCTCGAGAGTGTTCCTAGTATAATCAAAAAGTCTTTCTAAATCAATGTTTTTTTCTATATCTTTGACATTTTTGTAATAAGCCAGAGTCTTATTCATCTCTTTTTCGATCTCCTCCGAAGGAATGGCGATATCTTTCATCTTCACCAGCTCCCTAAGCGACAAAGCGGAGACAACTCTCTTTCTGGCCTGTTCTTCCCAGTCCTTTCGAAGTTCCTTCTGGTCCTTCTTGATTTGAGCTAGATACTTGTCCAGCGTAAGACCCATCGATTGGACCTGATACTCGAACTCGCGAAGCATCTTATCAATTTCCTCTTCTACTAAAACTTCCGGCAAATCGACTTCCGTCTTGGCCACAATAGCTTCCAAATATTTAGCTCTTTTTTCTTCATCCCGCTTGTGTTTAGCTTCATGCTCAATTCCCTCACGGATATTCTTCCTAAGCTCCGAAAGATCCTTGAAGTTCCCTAGACTCACGGCAAATTCGTCATTAATTTCTGGAACTTGCCTTTCTTGGACCAGGTTGAGTTTCACTTTAAAAGTAGCCGGCTTTCCAGCCAAGTCCTTTTTGTGATAATTCTCCGGAAAAGCCAGCTCGAATTCTTTTTCTTCCCCCTCTTTCATTCCGACAACATTATCTTCAAAACCCGGAATGAAAACTCCCCGACCCAAAATAAGCGGATGATTTTTACTTGATCCATTTTCAATGAGAACTCCTCCCACAAGAACATCGAAATCAATCTCGACGCTATCATCCTTTCTGGCTTCACGCCGAACCGTCACCAATTTCACCCGGCTGTTAGCCAGATTCTTGAGTTCCGCCTCAATTTCTTCGTCTTTAATTTCTACCTGGCCATTTTGATACTGCTCATTTATCTTCTTAATCTCGCTTTCAAACTTGGCCGAGACTTTCGCCTCCGGCATAACAGCTGTGGTCACCTTGAACTTAAGCTCTCCTTTGTCCTTGATATCGGTAATTTCAATTTCCGGCTGACCTAAAACTTCCAACTTCTCCTTGGCCGCGTATTCCAAATATTTCTTCTCAACTGCCATCCGAGCTCCTTGCTCCAAGACGTATCCCTGGCCCACTTTCTGTTCGACCAGATTCCGCGGAGCTTTTCCTGGACGGAATCCGTCAACCTTGATTTCTTCGGAAATCTGAGCAGACGCCTTGTCTAGAAAATCTTTCCACTCTTCCCAGGGAAGAATAAAGCTAATTTCAATCTTTGACTTAGATAATTTCTTGATCATCACGTTTAGATTTATTGAGAGTTAAGTTATTTTCCGAATTTTTCCTGATATAGGTTAATGCTTCTATTGACGGCTTCAATAGCTTTATCTTTTCCTTCGAATCCGGAAATTTCGACTTTTTTGTTTTCAATAGCCTTGTAAGTTTCAAAGAAATGTTTGAATTCTTTGAGGGAATGTTCATTGAGGTCAGTTAGGTCCTTAACTCCCTCCCATCTCGGATCGCTCACCGGAACAGAGATTATTTTATCATCTCCCTCGCCAGAGTCTATCATATGCATAACAGCCACCGGACGCACTTTCACCAAAATTCCAGGTGAAAGCGGATAGGTGGTAAGAACGATTACATCCAGCGCGTCTCCATCGTCCCAGTAGGTTCTTGGAACGAAGCCATAATCAAAAGGATAATCTTGAGAAGTTTTCATCGCCCGATCAAGCTGAATAAGCCCGGTCTCCTTGTCAATCTCATACTTATTTTTCGAACCCTTAGGAATCTCGATGATTACATTGATTTCTTCCGGGGCCTTCTCTCCAAAAGAAAGCTCTTTCCACAAGTTCATAAATTTTTATTCTTAACTTCTAAACCAAGAAACATCGTTTAGAAATTAGAAATTAGAAATTAGAAATTTACTTTTCACCTTCCTCGATATTTTCATCCCCTGCTTCAACTGTCTCATTTTCTCCATCTTCTTCCGCCTCTTCCATTTCTTCCACTTCTTCTCCGCCCATCTTTACTCCGGCAATGTCGATTCTCCAGCCAGTAAGCTTGGCGGCCAATCGCACGTTCTGGCCTCTTTTTCCAATAGCCAGAGACAGCTGATCTTCCTGAACTTTTACTTCCGCTTGCTTCTCCTCTTCATTCACAATCACTTCTAAAACTTTGGCCGGCGAAAGAGAAGTAGCAATAAATTTAGCCGGGTCTTCATTCCACAAAATAATGTCGATTTTCTCTCCTCCCAGCTCGTCGATAACAGCCTGAACCCGAGTTCCCTTCTGTCCGACGCAAGATCCGATTGGGTCAATACCTTCTTCATTAGAATAAACGGCAATTTTCGTCCGTTCACCCGGCTCTCTGGCAATCGATTTGATCTCGACTGTGCCAGCAAAAATCTCCGGAACTTCCAATTCAAACAGTTTTTTCACCAATTCGGCATTGGTCCGGCTAAGGGTGATTCCCGGTCCACGATTCTCCGAATCAACTTTCACCAGATAAACCTTAATTCTTTGTCCGATGCGATAATTTTCATTCCTCATCTGGTCAGTTGGATAAAGCACTCCAACCGACTTCCCTAAATCCACAAAGATGTTTTTGCCCTCTATCCTTTGCACTGTTCCATTCAAGACTTCGCCTTCCTTGTTCTTATACTCGCTAAACATCGCGTCTCTTTCGGCTTCTCGAATTCGCTGAATGATGACTTGCTTGGCAGTCTGGGCCGCCACTCGTCCATAGTCGCTCTTGGTTTCCAGCTCTATCTCGATGATATCTCCCACCTTGGCAGACTTCTTAATTTTTTTGGCTTCTTCCAAGGTCAAGTCTCGTTCCGAATTGAATCTTGGCAATTTTTCCTCTTCGGATTCTTCCTTTTCAGAGACAACTTCTTTCTTTTCCGTTTCGCCTTCAATCTTTTCTTCGGGAATGTAGAATTCGCGAGTAGTTTCATCTACCACTTCCTTGACCAGAAAAAATTTGGCGCCTCCGGTAATCTCATCAAAGATAGCTTTGATTACTTGGCCCCTTTTTCCATAGTCTTTCTTATACGCGGCGCTAAGGGCCGCTTCGATTGTTTCAATCACCTTGTCTTTGGAGATTCCCTTTTCTTCGCAAATCTGCGCGATAGCGCTTCCAAACTCTCCGCTTCTAACTGGAGTCTCATCGGAATCGGTTATTTTTTTCTTGGGCATAATTTTTTGTTATTAGCTACTAATTACTAATTTCTTACGAATATACAAATTAATACGTGGGGGACAAAAAAAGTCCGCTCGCGCGAACCAGAATCTTCTACAACCTACCAAAACTAGTTTACCATCCACCCAACCATCTGTCAACTCTCTCTTGAAGACCCCAAAAACCCGGATAATGGCCTTCCAAAAGGGCCGTTTTTAGGTTGACAAAATCTCAAAAATATGCTAGGATAGGCTGTCATAGTGGCCGGATTCCGGCCAATTTGGCAAAGAGGCAAAAGAGTGAAAAACGAGCCTCAAAAAGGCTCTTTGACAATTTTTAGAGAAGAAAGGAATGAAAATGGACGCTCTTCTAAACGGTTGGTGGTTTTGGCCCCTCATGTTTCTGGCGGGATATCTCGGAACAACCTTCCGGCTTGTGAAGCGACCCAACAAGTGGGTCGTCGAGCTAAACCTAAAAAAGGTAACCTTTCAAGTTTGGGAGCCGGGAATCCATTTTCACTGGCTTCCCCAACCCTTCATGAGAATAGCTAACCAGCTATTCTGTGCCGACTTGCCAACCGAAATAACCATCGGCAAGCAAGACGGAAAGCCTGGAAACCCCAGCAAGGTTGAATTTACTGACACCTCGGCAGGGGTAACCGTGCAATTAACCACCCGGGTCATAGACCCCATCAGAGCTACCTACGAAGTGGAGGACTATCTCCTATCTTCAATAAACATCGTGGAGGCTCAACTGAGGCAGTACTTCGCCAATATGACTCTGGACGAGGCTATGAAGGCTGAAACCAGAGTGGAGGCGGTGCAGGAAATGATGCTCCATTTAAAGGAGCCTCTCGCGGATTGGGGAGTTAAGGTAGTCAACGTCTCCATAATCGACTTCGACCTGCCGGAAGGAGTCGTTGAGCAACGAGACAAGGTTCTGGCAGCAGAAAAAGGAAAGCAGGCTACCATCACCGAGGCTGAAGGCAAGGCCCAGGCGGCGATTCTTATCGCCAACGCCGAAGGGCAGGCTGAATGGTCGAAAATCAAGGCCATAGCCAGGAATCTCAAGCTCGAACCTACCCAGGTCATTGCCTACCTCCTCACGGGAAGGATGACCGACGCGTTGCAGTCATCCACCATCATCCTTTCAAGCGGGCAAGGTGGTATCAACTTGCCTCACATCGACATGGCCGCCGCCATGGCGGCTGTCCAGCAGGCTATGAACAAGAAGGAGAACTAGAACATGCAGGCTTTGTTAGTGCTAACCGCAATCGGCACGCTGGTAGCCTGCAAACTGACCAACAGCTTGTGGCCGCTAGCTATTGGCGGAGCGATCCTGACTGTTACGCTTCTGGCAAAACTCCGCCCCAGCCTTCCATCACTGGCTTTCCTGAAAAGTGGCTGGTTCTGGGCCGCGCTAGGAGCAATGATCATCATCGGAGTCGTCATCTGGTGGTGGAGTCAGCCCTCCATTAACACCCGGGTTGCCGGCCAGTCAGCCCAGTGGTATCTCTTCTGGGAAAAACCGACTGGTTATGACGGATACAACCGCCACGAAAGGAGGCGAGAAGACCCGGCCACAGTCCAATTGTCTGGCGATACCCTCATCATCAGGCAAAATCCGGGAAGCGCCAATGAAACCGTCTTTAGTGGTTTCCGAGAAGGACAGAGCAACTCATTTCGCGGGGATTGGAAGCAGAAGAATAACCCCGCTCTTCAGGGAACCTTCCGACTGACCTTCCGACCGGACTTCGGAGACGCGGTTGGCTGGGAAACCTGGAAAGGAGGAAATGGAGTCAAGGTAGATCTGCGAATCTACCAGAAATAAGGCGGGCGCCCCCAATGGGGCCCCGCCTTTTAAAATGCTTGAATTGCTAAAATCGCCTAAAAATCACTGGCCCGAAGAGCCAGATCGACTGCTTGAATGACAACGAAAGCCGAAAGAACGACGATTATTCCATAAATAGAATACTTAAGTCCCGCTTTTCCTTTCTCAGCCAGATCATCATCACCAGCCGAAAGAAGATACATAATTCCAGAAATCGCAAAACTGATAAGCGCCAAGATCCCGACGATTCCCAAGAGCCATTTCAGGATGTTTTCAATAATTTCTTTGATATCAGAATCCGGAAGTCCGGTTTCCGGAATCGATGGACCGGCTGCCAAAATAAAAGTTGGCAAAAGAAGCGCTGTCCCGATAATGAATGAAGCTAAAATTTTCTTTTTCATTTTTTATTTAAAAACCTGTTAAAACTGCTCCGCATTCAACATCGCTTCGACCGCCTTAATCACCACAAACCCAATGAGTCCTACAATCACTCCATAGATGGAATATTTCATAGCGTCCTTAGCCTTTCCAGCCAGGTCGTCATCTCCGGCGGAGATGAGATACATGATTCCCGAAATCACAAAGCCCAGGACGCCGGCGATTCCGAGAATCCCGAAGAGCCATTCGGCGACACTCTCGACTATGTTCCCAATACTTTCATCAGGAAGCCCATAATCCCCAAGCGCGCTCACATCCCAAGTTTCACTCGCTTGGGAAAAATCCGAGCTCACAACAATCAAAAGACTAAACGCTAAGAACAAAAAAAATATTTTTCTCTTCATATTAAAAATGATTAAAACCTAGTTTCCGCATTCAACATCGCTTCGACCGCCTTAATCACCACAAACCCAATGAGTCCTACAATCACTCCATAGATGGAATATTTCATAGCGTCCTTAGCCTTTCCAGCCAGGTCGTCATCTCCGGCAGAGATGAGATACATGATTCCCGAAATCACAAAGCCCAGGACGCCGGCTATTCCCAAGATTGCCAGAAGCCACATCAAAATATTTTCGATGATTTCATAAAGCGAACTTTCCGGAAGACTGAAATCATTACTCAAACTCCAGCCTGAGCCGGTACTATAGGCCAAGACTAAGCGGGGGAAAATAAACAAAGTCAATATAACAAAAATACTCGCTCTTTTCATTTTTTTATTTTTACCAATTATTTCTTTCATTGTATCATAGAAATCACCATAAAAAAACAACCCCTTTCGGGGTTGTTATTTTTTCAAAAAACTAGAACTTGCTTTCCGCTCCCAACATAGACTTAGCCGCCTTAAGCGCGATAAGCCCCACTAAAGCTACAATTACTCCGATGATGGAATAAAGCATGGCGTTCTTGGCCTTATCAATTTGACTATCATTTCCCGCCGCCGTGAGGTAAAGCACTCCCGCAATAGCAAATCCAATCACTCCCAAAACTCCAACCAGGGCCAAAATCCAGTTCATAATATTCTCCACGATCTTAAAGATTGATCCTTCCGGTAAATTAGTGCTACTGGGAGTTTCAAACTGAGCTTGAACCAATCCCGGAAGTGTCATAGCCACTACCGATATGGAACCAGCGATTCTTCTCATTTTTGCTTTCATCTAACACCTCCTTTCTATATATAACTACTAATTACTAATATATACCAATATACAAATCCTGAACTTAGAAATGAAATTAGTATATTGGTAATAATTCGTAATTCGTAGCCAATTAAAAATCGTACCCCAATAAACTCCCGACCTGCTTCACCAAGACTACCGCTCCAATAGAAATTCCGATTCCGATGAGCGAAGCCACGACTATCTTCTTTCCAGTCTCTGCCCGCTTGTCGTCTCCGTAAGCCGTCAGATACATCGAACCTCCGACCAGCAAGGAAATTATAGCAATAATTCCGACGACTGACAAAAGCAATTCCAAAATTCTTCCCAAAACCACAGTGGCATTCTCCCCGCCTGGCGATTCAACTTCGCTTCCCACGCCCAGAACATCCCAAAGAGTCTGAAGAAACATCTTGGCGCTAAGCGCGATTGCTAGTCCGATTACCGCCGCGAAAACCACATTCTTAGCTCGCTCCATATTTTTCTCATTTCCAAAGCTCAACATATACATTATTCCTCCGATAAGGATCATAGCGATAGCGATGGTGATAAGGACTTCATTGAGATTATCCGTTATGTCAGAAATTAGTTCGCTCGCGCTATCTGATCCAATGGGATTTTTGAATTCTACTGGCGTGCTAGAACCAGAATCTGCCAAGATAATTCCGCCTGAGAAACAAGCCACAAAAGCCCCAATGAATAATATAGCAATAGTTTTTTTCATAAAAATAAACTTTTTAAAATTAAGCCACAATTTACTCTGAGACATTACATCTTTAGTCCGGAAAATATCCAGTTGATTCGTAAGTATCACAGCTAAAGTTATACCAATACCATCCCCTTCCAGTCACATTGCCAATATTCCCCCCCAATATATATATAGTCGCATTCACAATCAGCCAAGCGCACAAGAAAACCGCTGTTCCAATGAGCGCCGCTT
>JBMOKR010000074.1:0-10216 GCA_049324335.1 Patescibacteria group bacterium
GATGTTTGAAGAAATTGTCCGCGGAAGCGTTTTGGAAGTCTTGGAATATTTTGAAAAAAATCCAGGGAAGATCAAGGGGGAATTTAGCATAATTGTGTATTAAGTATGAAAAATAAATTTTACATTACTACTCCTATCTATTACGTAAATGCTAAGCCCCATATTGGGCATGCTTATACGACGGTGGCGACAGACACGCTGGCGCGTTTTCACAAAACTCTCGAAGACAATACTTTCTTTTTGACTGGGACGGATGAACATGGACTTAAGATTCAGAAGAAAGCTCAAGAAGCCGGTAAAGAGCCTCAAGATTTTGTGAATGAAATTTCCCAAGAGTTCAAAAACTTATGGGATTCTTTGGGTATTGAATATTCCAATTTTATCCGGACAACTGATGCTCAACACAAAGAAACGGTGCGAAAGGTTTTGCAAGCTCTCTATGATAAAGGCGCAATTTACAAAGGTGAATACGAAGGACTATATTGCGTGGGATGTGAACAATTTTTACACGAAAAAGATTTGATAGATGGCAAATGTCCGGATCACAACCAAGCGCCGGAAAAAGTGAAAGAAGAAAGCTACCTCATGAAAATGACGGAAATTCAAGGTAAGCTTATTGAAAAAATTGAGAACAATGAGTTAGAAATTGCACCTGAAAGGTACAAAAACGAAATCCTTTCTTTCTTAAAAGGACAGAAGCTGGAAGACGTTTCCATTTCGCGTAAGAATGTTTCTTGGGGTATTCCACTTCCCTTTGATGAGTCGCAAACGACCTATGTTTGGGTAGATGCTTTTTTGAACTATCTGACCGGTCTTGGTTGGGACGGAAATTTGGAAAACATGCCGGAAAAATGGCCAGCTGATGTTCAACTTATTGGAAAAGATATTCTGCGCGTTCATGCTACGATTTGGCCGGCTATTTTATTGCATCTAGGATTTCCGCTTCCCAAAAAGCTTTTTGTGCATGGGCACATTCTGTCAGGTGGAAAGAAAATGAGTAAGACTTTAGGCAACGTGATTGGTATTGATGAGATGATTGAAAAATTTGGCAAAGACGGAACCAGATATTTGCTGTTAAGTGCAGGAACATTTGGAGAAGACGTGGATGTAACGATGGAAAGAATGGTTGAAAAATATAATGCGGATTTGGCTAACGGCATTGGAAACTTGGTTTCGAGAGTTATAAAAATGAGTCAAGATGTGGAGCTCAAGCATAAACAATTAACTAAAATAGATATATCATCATATTATTCTCGGATGGATTTAGGCTTATTGCTTAATTTTATTTGGAATATAATAAGGAGCAGTAATGTACTAATTGACAAAGAGAAACCCTGGGAGCTCAAAAAAACAGACGAAGCTAAATTTAAGTTTGTCATGGAAAAATTAATTTCAGATTTATATCAAATTTCTGAGTTACTCGAACCTTTCCTTCCTGAAACTTCCGAAAAAATCAAAAAGGCTCTTCTGACCAGGGAAGTCGAGCCACTTTTCCAGAGGATAAGATGATTTATGACTAGCGGGTGGAAAAAAATAAAAGGACTGTTTTTTGTAGTAATTCCAATTTTAGCCATTGTTTTGGGTGGCTATTTCGTTTATCGAGAATATCGGAGTGACTCAAAAAAACCAGTGTTTTCCGATGAGGAAGTCAAGCGCCAGGGTGAAAGCCTTTTTCCTGGTTTTGGCAAATCGTCTCAAAAGCCAGAGTCTTGGCCCAATGAACGCCCGCTAAATCTGAACGATTTGATGAAAGCTCCGGTAAGTCCTGAAGAAAAAGAAACCTTATTAGATAAGACCAAAGCGGATGAAACTGATTGATACTCATGCCCATGTTAATTTTAACGCCTACAAAGACGACGCTGAGGCGGTTTTGAAGCGGGCGTTTGAGAATGACACTGGGGTCATTAATGTTGGATCAGAATTCAGGACGAGCCAGCGGGCGGTTGAAATGGCTGAGAGATATGAAAGTGGAGTTTATGCGGCAATCGGGCTTCATCCGATCCACTTGAGCTCGGAAGCCTATCATGACAGGGTGGACGAGTATGAAGAAGTCGATTTTATTCCAGCGGTAGAGGAATATGACGCGGATAAATACCAAGAATTGGCGAAAAGTCCCAAAGTTGTCGCGATTGGTGAAATTGGACTAGACTATTTCCATGCTGAAGATAACAAAGAACTCCAAAAAAAAGTTTTTAGGGAACAGATTGATCTGGCCTGCGAATTGAATCTCCCAATTATTGTTCATTGTCGAAAGGCCCATGATGACATCATTGAAATTCTGCGCGATAAGAAAAAAGAACACGGTCAGAAACTTCGGGGAGTGGTGCACTGCTTTACGGGAAATTTGAAACAGGCGGAAATTTATACGACCGAACTTAATTTCTATTTAGGATGGAACGGCATTATCACTTTTACCGATGCCTATGATAAGGTGCTCCAAAACATTGACCTAAAATATTTCGTAGTCGAGACGGATTGCCCCTATCTCACTCCAATCCCGTTTCGCGGAAAGAGGAACGAACCTCTCTATGTCGAAAAAGTAGCCGAAAAAATAGCGGAAATTAAGGGCAAAACTCTCCAAAAGATCGCTGAAATAACTTCAGAGAACGCCCGAAATCTCTTTAATATTTGAGAAGAGGATGCGACCCTTCCGTTTAAGCGCCCGAAGGGTGTTTTTTTGCTGGGATTCATCCTTGACTTTTTGCTTGTTTTGTAATATTATCCATAGTTGTACCCAATAAAAAGCAAGCAAGAAGGTGGAGGTGTTCCATGGAAAAGAGGGTCGCGGTCGCTATCGCGACCATCATACTGGAAGACATGTTTGTCAATCAATATGGAAGTAACCTCTTAAGGCTGGGAAATACTCTGGCTAGAATTTCCTGCCGCAAAGACGAAATCAGGGAGACCTTGGAAGTAGCCAAGGAAGAAGGAAGTGTGATTAATGTTAATCGAGCGGCTATTCGGTTTGCCGTATATACCTATCAGCTGACTTCGAAAAAGCTTGGCTGCGTCAAACCGGGAGAGATTCTCTTTAGACTTGCTATGGCGGCGCTTTCTTCCTGGAGGGTTTCTAGCATTTGGAAAAAAATATCTTCAGAAAAAGTGATAGATATAGATCTGAAGAATGACCGTCCTGATGCTATCGAGCGCATGCTTATTGAGATTAAGTCTCATGAGGCAGCGGAGGAGTTCGTCGAATTTATAGCCAAATTGCCCAAATCGGGCTAGCCGGTCTGTGGGGGATTACCCCGCGGGCCGGTTTTCAATTCAAATTTTCAATCCTTGACTTTTTTAAAAATCTAGGAGACAATGAATTGTGTTAGTTTAAGCGTTTTTTGAAATGAAAAACGATCCAAAAAATACCCAAGCTCCCTGGTGGCAGCCCGGTTTGGTTTTGTTCGGCAGATTAAGCGGCTGGATTGGAGGTCCGGTCATTCTGGGGGTGATCTTGGGGAAATGGCTGGATCGGAAATATGGGACCGAGCCTTGGCTCTTCCTTCTGACGGTCGGGCTGGCTTTCGCAGTTTCCATGTTTGGAATTATAAGAGATTCTCTTCGGGAAATCAGGCGGATAGAAAAAGAGGAGAAGATTAAGAAACAAAACTGATGTCTGAAGCTGTTCAAACAAATCAAGAGATTCAGCATGAGTCGACCTTATTTGCTGAGCCGATCGCGCATATCGGAGATTTTAGCATCACTAATTCTTTAATTGTAAGCTGGGCAACCGTAATCATACTGGTCGCCTTTTTTGTTTTAATCGGAAAAAAAATCGGAAAAATACCCAAAGGTCTTCAGAATATTTTTGAAATCATCCTGGAGGAATCTTTGAAATTGGGAGATAGCGTAACTGGCGACCGAAAAAAAACGGAAAAATTTTTGCCGATTGCGCTAGCGCTTTTTCTTTTTGTGCTGATTAATAACTGGCTAGGACTTCTTCCGGGAGTGGGAACGGTCGGATTTGTGGAAACCGAAGGCTCGCATAGCATTTTTGTTCCGATTCTTCGGGGCGGAACAGCCGATCTGAACACCACTCTGGCTATCGCGCTTATTGCTGTCGTAGCGTCTCATGTCATGGGAGTTTTGGCTGTCGGGTTTTGGAAGCATTTGAATAAGTTTATCAATCTGGAGGTTTTCTTGGAGATTCCTAAAAAAATCAAAAAGGACCCGTCAATTATTCTGGTGAATCCCATCAAGGCTTTTGTCGGGGTGGTGGAAATCATCGGAGAAGTGGCCAAGGTGGCTTCGCTCTCTTTCCGGCTATTTGGAAATATTTTTGCTGGGGAAGTGCTCTTGGCTTCCATGATGGCGCTTTTCGCCTTTTTCCTACCCCTGCCATTCATGTTTTTAGAAATCATCGTTGGAATTATTCAGGCGTTAATTTTTGCTATGCTGACGTTGGTGTTTATGACTATTGCAACCCAGGATCATTCCCAGGAGCATTAGCATTTTTTATGAAAAAGATAATTTCAAATATCCAATTTCCAATCAATGACCAATTTCAAATTACAAAATTCTGACATTTAGATTTTGAGATTAATTTGACATTAGAAATTGTTAATTAGTAATTTTTTAATACGACCCCTCTTTTACTGGCGACACTAAATATAAACTCTGTCGACTTAGGAAAATGAGTGGAGTGTAACATTATGGATCTAACCATGTTAGCCAAGGCTCTCGCCATTGGTATCGGATCGATCGGACCGGGACTGGCGATTGGAAAGATTGGCGCCAAAGCCATGGAATCAATCGGACGAAACCCGGAAGCCGCCGGAAAGATTTTGGTTCCGATGCTTCTGGCTGCCGCCTTTGCGGAAGCCATCGCTATTTACGCGCTGGTTATCGCTTTTTCTATCAAATAGTATTTTTCCTCGATTTCTGATTAAGGTTGGAAATCGAGATAAGGATATTAAAAAGTAATTAACAGGAGAATTGCTAAATTGATAAATGGCCAAATTGTTATAACCATTTAACAATATGACAATTTAACAATTTATTTGTATGGAAGAACTCGTAAAAACATTTCATATTGATGTGAAACTCATTATCGCTCAGGCGGTTAATTTTGCCATTGTTCTTTTTGTCTTGTATCGCTTTGCCTATAAGCCGATTCTCAAAACCTTGAACGACAGAACAAAAAAAGTCGAGAAAGGTCTCAAAGATGCCGAAGAAGCCACTAAGAAGATGACTGAGATGCAGGAAAAGGAGAAAGAAGTTATTGCTGAGGCCAAAAAAGAAGCCCAGAAGATCATCGAAGAAAGTCAGAAAGTAGCCGAAAGCAACAAGGCTTCGATTTTGGAAGAAACGACTAAGAAATCCCAAGAGATTTTAGCTAAAGCGGAAGAGAGAATTCAGGAAGAAAAGAGTAGGATGCTTCAAGAAGTGAAAGGGCAAATATCGGAATTAGTTGTGGCAGCTGCGGAAAAATTAATCGGAGAAAAAGTGGACAGCGAAAAAGACAAAAAGTTGATTAGTGAACTAGTAAAGTAGGTAAGGTAAATTTAATGACTGGATTCCCGCCTTCGCGGGAATGACAAATAACATATGAAAGTAACGGCGGGACAATATGCCAAGGCGTTATATGAGTTGACCAGGGACAAATCTCAAGAAGAGATCGGCCAGATTGTTTCGGATTTTTCCAAGATGCTTAGGAAGAACAAGCAACTTAGAAATTCGGCTAAGATTATTCAAAAATTTGAAGAGCTTAGCAATAGAGAAAATGGCATCATTGAGGCGGTCGTGACCAGCCGGGAGAAGCTCAGCTCAGAATCCTTGAAAAAGATAGAAGGTTTTATCAAAGAAAAATACGGGGCTAAAAAAGTGGCGTTAGAAAATAAGATAGATGAAAAAATAATCGGCGGAGTGATTATAAAAGTGGGCAATGAAATTATAGACGGAAGTTTAAATAGACAACTAAAAAATCTAAGTAAGTTTTTAATCAATAGTTAATTATCAATAAATTATTCAATTAAAAAAGTTAGAAATTGATTGAAAATTGGTAATTGAAAATTGAAAATTTTTCAAATATGGAAAAGAATTATATTATCGAGCAACTAAAGAGCCGGATTGAAAACTTTAAAACTGAATCTCAAACCGAGAAGGTGGGGCAAGTTTTGGAAATCGGAGACGGCGTAGCCAAAGTATCGGGCCTCAGCGACGCTATGGCTTCGGAAATGGTAGAGTTTTCGAACGGTACGATCGGCGTAGTGCTGAATCTCGAAGAGGACCAAGTTGGAGTCATGATTTTGGGGGAATATCGGGATATTAAGGAAGGCGACACCGTAAAATCAACCGGACGAATTCTTTCTGTTCCGGCCACGGAAAAGATGATTGGACGCGTCATTAATCCTCTGGGAGTGGCGATTGATGGAAAAGAAGAAATAAAGGCGGAAAAATTCTATCCGATTGAAAAAATCGCTCCTGGCGTTATTGAAAGAAAATCTGTCAATCAGCCGGTCCAAACCGGAATCAAAGCCATTGATGCGATGATTCCGATCGGTCGCGGGCAACGTGAGCTCATCATCGGCGATCGCCAAACCGGAAAAACCGCTATCGCCATTGACGCTATCATCAATCAAAAAGGTCAGAATATGATTTGTGTCTATGTGGCTATTGGACAAAAAGAATCCAAGGTGGCCAGAATTGTGGCCGAACTAGAAAAAAAGGGAGCAATGGACTACACTATTGTAGTTTCAGCCGGTTCTTCTGATCCAGCCGCCTATTCCTTTATTGCTCCGTATTCCGGTTGCGCGATTGCCGAGTATTTCATGGATCAAGGAAAAGACGCTCTTATCGTTTATGATGATCTCTCCAAACACGCTTGGGCTTATCGTCAGATTTCTCTTATTCTTCGCCGCCCACCAGGACGCGAAGCTTATCCCGGGGATATTTTTTACCTTCATTCGAGGCTTCTCGAAAGAAGCGCGAGGCTGAGCGAAGAATTCGGTGGCGGATCGATTACCGCTCTTCCGATCATTGAAACTCAGGCCGGAGACGTATCGGCCTACATTCCAACTAATGTGATTTCTATTACTGACGGACAGATTTATCTTGAAGCTGATCTTTTCTACAAAGGAATTCGACCGGCCCTAAATGTCGGAATTTCAGTTTCGCGGGTCGGGTCTTCTGCTCAAATCAAAGCCATGAAAAAAGTGGCCGGAAAACTGAGACTTGATGTGGCTCAGTTTCGGGAACTAGAAGCTTTTGCGCAATTTGGATCAGACCTAGATGAAAAAACTCGGAACCAAATTGAAAGAGGTAAGCGAACGGTGGAAATTTTAAAGCAAGACCAGTACGCTCCGATGGCGGTTGAAAATCAAGTGGCCATTCTCTATGCTGTAACCAATGGATTTTTGGATGACGTGGAAGTGGAAAAAGTGGGCAAATGGGAAAAGGATTTTCATAAATATCTCGCCACTCAAGGAAAGGAAGCCCTGGAAGCAATTTCGGAAAAGAAGGAATTGACGGATGAAGTCGTAAGTATGCTGGAAAAAACTATCAAAGATTTTAAGGAAGTGTATAAAAAATAAAAGCTGTTCACCTCGTTAAATAGGTTCCGCTTCGCGGAAATTTAACAGGGTAAAGGAATTTAAGGAAGGTTATTCACCCCGTTAAATACCCCGACTTGTCGGGGTCGCCAGAGGCGGATTTAACTGGGTAAAGGATAAATTATGGCCAGCACTAAAGATATCCGTCGGAGGATAAAATCTATCAATAATACCAGGAAGATAACTCGCGCTATGGAGATGGTTAGTGCTGCCAAAATGCGGAAATCTATCGCGAGCGTTCTCAAAATTCGACCGTACGCTCACAGCGCTTGGCGAGTTTTGAATAATTTAGCTCGGGCTTTTGAGACAGAGGAAGGAAAGCCGGGACTTCTTGAAGTGCGACCGGTCAAGAAGGTTCTTCTCATTGTGGTTATGAGTAATCGGGGCCTTTGCGGATCATTCAACGCCCAAATCGTAAAGAGAATTAAAGATCAAATCCAGAATCCGGAGAAGTTGATGATTAATCGTATTGGGAGAAAAAGAATCGAATCGGAAACTAAAAAAGAAGATTTGAAGATTGATTTTATAACTATCGGTCGAAAAGGAGAAAATCTGATTCGAAAATTAGGAAAAGAAATCGTAGCCACTTTTTCTGACCTGACCTATCTTCCCAATGTTGAGGATGTACGTCCGCTCGTTAAGATAATCATCGATGACTATTCGGCTAGGAAATATGACAAAGTGGCGATAATCTATACCGACTATATCTCCGCTGTCTCCCAAGAAACCAAGATCCGTCAAGTCCTACCAATTTCGAAAGTTGACTTGGAAAAACAGATTGCTGATATGGATAATCTGGTTAAAGAATATGGCCTCGATGAACCGGTCGTGGAATATAAGGTGGAACCAAGTCCCAAAGTTGTTTTGGAATACATTTTTCCGCGACTCATCGAAATGCAAGTCTATCACGCAATTCTGGAATCGAACGCGTCGAAAGAATCGGCTCGGATGGTAGCCATGCGAAACGCCACTGACGCGGCTTCCGAAATGTCAGCTGATCTCACGATGGCTTATAATCAGCTCCGCCAAATGAAGATTACTCAGGAAATCGCAGAAATTTCGGCCGGACGCGCGGCATTGGAAGAATAATTTAATAAGTAACCAATAATATTTTTATATGACAAAAGGAAAAATCTCTCAAGTAATCGGACCGGTTGTGGATGTGGAATTCGGTGAAGGAACTTTGCCCAATATCTACGACGCTCTCGAAATCAAATTAGATGACGGCAAGAAATTGGTTCTTGAAGCTCATCAGCATACGGGTGGCGGAAAAGTCCGGGCCGTAGCTATGGGTTCGACTGATGGGCTACGTCGCGGTATGGAAGTTGCGGCCACTGGAGCGCCAATCAGTGTTCCGGTAGGCGAGGGAATCCTGGGTCGGATGTTTAATCTTCTTGGCGAGCCGATCGATGGGATTGAAAATGAAATCAAATCAGAAAGAAAGGATCCGATCCATCGTGACGCGCCGGAATTTTCCGAGCAATCGACCACAGCTGAAATTTTTGAAACCGGAATCAAAGTTATCGACCTGATTTGTCCCTTCGTCAAAGGTGGAAAGGTCGGGCTTTTTGGTGGAGCCGGAGTAGGCAAGACTGTTCTTATTCAGGAACTCATCCGAAACATCGCGGCCGTTCACGGAGGTTACAGCGTTTTTGCCGGAGTGGGAGAGCGGACCCGGGAAGGAAATGACCTCTATCACGAAATGAAAGACTCGGGCGTGCTCGACAAAACCGCTTTGGTCTTTGGACAGATGAATGAACCGCCAGGAGCTCGTCAACGGGTGGCGCTATCAGCTCTTACTATGGCGGAATATTTTAGAGATGATGAAAGCAAAGACGTTCTTCTCTTTGTCGACAATATCTTCCGTTTCACACAGGCCGGATCAGAAGTGTCAGCTCTTCTTGGACGCATCCCGTCGGCGGTCGGATACCAGCCGACTTTGGCGGAAGAAATGGGAAAACTTCAGGAAAGAATCACTTCTACCAAGAAAGGTTCAGTTACCTCAGTGCAGGCCGTGTATGTCCCAGCGGACGATCTCACTGACCCGGCGCCAGCTACGACTTTCGGACACCTTGATTCGACCGTGGTTTTGTCTCGAGCTCTTACGGAACTAGGAATTTATCCGGCGGTTGATCCACTCGATTCCAATTCAACCATCTTAGATCCCAATATTGTCGGAGAAGAGCACTACAATGTCGCCCGAGGAGTGCAGAAAGTCCTTCAGAGATACAAAGACCTTCAGGATATCATTGCCATTCTCGGAATGGAAGAGCTCTCCGATGATGATAAGGTGACGGTTTCTCGCGCCAGAAAAATTCAGAAATTCCTGTCGCAACCTTTTTTTGTGGCGGAACAATTCACTGGATCGGCCGGAAAATATGTGAAGCTCTCTGACACTATCAAAGGATTCAAGATGATATTGGACGGAGAAATGGACGGCGTTTCGGAGCAGGAGTTTTATATGAAAGGAGATATAACCGAGGTGAAAAAATAAGCTTTTCCACTCTCGGAATTTCCAATTAACAATTTTCAATTTCCAAACAATTATCCAATTACCAAATTTTTCAATTGGTAATTAATTAAATTGATTGATATTTGGTAAATGATAATTGATAATTTTTATCCCATATGTCTAGTTTAATCAAAATCAGCATCGTTACTCCCGAGCGGAC
>JBMOKR010000075.1:0-9795 GCA_049324335.1 Patescibacteria group bacterium
TACTATCTTCTACATAAATAACTAGATTCCTATTCATCGATATAATTTTTTCTTCAATTTCTGAAAATTCATTTTTATTTATATTTCTGAGAACTAGCGCGAAATTCCAGAAAGCTGTTTTGTCTAATTGGGAAAATCCAAAGATTGAATGCTTCAAATCAATCAATTTATCAAACATTATTCCCTGCTGAAGCTTCTGGTATTTTTTTAAAAATTCTATATTTTCCATAATTTTTTTGTTGAAATTCCAGTCGGGGACGGCCCTTGACTAATTTTTCCACTGTCTGGTCTTATTGAAATAATAGCAAAAAATCGCCCAAAAGGCGATTTTTTTAGCACGGGTGGAGAGAATCGAACTCCCGCTAAGGGTTTTGGAGACCCCCGTTCTACCACTAAACTACACCCGCATCATTTTTACAAAATTCTTTCCTTTATCTTTCTATATTCATGAGCGCTATTTTTTACTTTCCATTCGCGGTACCTAGCCTTCTTAAGGCTATCATAAGCTTCGTAATAAACAGCTGTCCACGGAGTCTTGTTTTTAGTTGACTTACATAAGCCACTATTGTGCTCTCTAAATCTTCTTTTAAGATCATCGGCACTCCCGAAATACAGCGAACCATCTATATCGCTTTGTATAACGTAAAAATAATACATATACAAGGTTTTGGCCTTCGGCTCTGCGAGCCGCAGGCTCGAAGAGAGACCCCCGTATTACCACTATATGAACCCCGCATTTTTATAACCCCTCCTTAATCCTCCCCTTAGAAAGGGGAGGAGGATCTGTGGGGGGGGTTACTTCATCTCCTTGTGTTCGGTATGTTTCTTGCACTTGGGGCAATGCTTCTTCATTCCCAGCTTTTCCTTAAGTTTTTTCTTGTTGCGAGTAGTGTAATAGTTAATGCTCTTGCATTCTTCACAGCGCAACTTGGCCAGATTTTCTCGTGTCATAATGATGTTAATGATAAATTATCCTGAGCCGTTGTCCGGATTTGAACCGGAGACCTACTCCTTACCATGGAGTTGCTCTACCAGCTGAGCTACAACGGCAATGTGGGCAGGGAGGGATTCGAACCCCCGTAGACCGAAGCCGCTTGATTTACAGTCAAGTGCGATTGACCACTCCGCCACCTACCCAATTTCTATGATAACAATTTTTTTATTTTCTTTACTGAAACTACAATAGCGCTATTTATTTTATATCCCGCATTATCCGGCATTTCCCTCACAAAATCAACCCATTTACCAGAAGTATAATTTTTAGCTGTCCCGGTTAATTCAAAACCCACACAGACATTTTCCCAATTTTTATTCCAAACAACCAAGGAAACATTTTTATTTTTCTCTAAATTCTTAACAGATTCAATTATATGAGAGTTGGATATAACAACATCATTCCCAAAAACTTTCACATAAGCTACGGCAATTGAATGCGGCCTATTTCTACTATCAACTGTTGAGAAGCCAAGAGCATTTTCTTCTAATATTTTTTTAATTCCTGGAGTGATTTTATCCATATTTCCTCAGAGCCGATGGAGGGAATTGTCCGCCCAAGGCGGATCCGCCTTGGGCGGAAACCCTGCTAAATCATCTTCTCTTGAGCCACCCGTCGGATTCGAACCCACGACCTGCTGTTTACAAAACAGCTGCTCTAACCAGCTGAGCTAGGGTGGCGCGACAGGTTATCTGCCAATAATATTTTCCAGCTTTTTAAGTTTGAACTTGGCCCTTCTGTTGGTCGGATCAAGCTTCACTACCTGCTTGAAACACTCCTTGGCATCGTTATAGTCTTCGATTTCCAGATAATACTCTCCCAGCCTTTCATAAGCTTCCAAGTCTCTGGGATTCAGAGCGATTCTTTCCACCAATATCTCCTCCAAGCGATCTTTCATTTCCGTCTTGCTCCGAGGAGTCACCACTTTGTCGCTGATCATCGGACGAACCGGCTTTTCTTCTTTTTCAAAAACTTCTGTCTTAGCGTTTCCAGTTTCCTCTTTCGGTTCATATTCTTCCAGCTTCCGGAGAGTAGCGTCTTCCGGCTTCTTCCCAGCATCTTCCTTTTTGGCATTCCTCCGTTCTCTCATTTTGTCTCCCCAACCCTTGAGGGCCGTCTCCGATTTCAGAAAAAGCATCCGGAAGCGTCTGGCCATTTTTTCCAAAACTATCAGAAAAAAATTCTTCGATTTCGGTCCCAGCGAGTTCTTACAAAAGAAACAGAACTTCCTCCAGTTAGTTTTCTTTTCTTCCGACTCCTCTTCCTGACTGATTTTTTTCACAGCCGAAGCTTTCTTAACCAGCATAACAACCACTCCTGCTAGGCCGAGAACTATGATAACTGGAAATAATATGGAATACCACATAAATATATTATAATTCTTCTTTTTTTACAATTATATATTCTCCCGATTCCAATTTTATTTTCACCTCCTGATTGGCCACATTGATTTCCATAACTGTCCCTTTGCCATTTTTAGTGCTTATAACGCTGTAAAGCTCTGGCATGCCTCGGAGAAGTTCCTGATACTGCTCCCATTCGTAGGCTAAGCAACACATAAGCCTTCCACAAAGTCCTGATATTCTTTCTGCTCCCCGGTGCGCCAAGTGCTGTTGGCGAGCCATTTCGGTCGTAATGCTTTTGAGGCTTCCGGAAAACCGGGAACAGCAGATTTCCCTTCCACAAATTCCCACTCCTCCGAAACGCCTGGCTTCATCGCGGGATCCGATCTGTTGCATCCGGATAGATTTTTTGAGCTCCCGTGAAAGATTTTTGACCAGCTCCCGAAAATCCACCCGTCCGTCGGAAGTAAAAGCGAAGATAATTTGTTTTCCGTCCAAACTCATTCTGGCATCTACCAGTTTGATCATGAGGCTTAACTTTCTGGATTCTTCACGGCAAAGGTCCATCCAGCTCTTTTTCATCCGGTCGCTCTCTCGAAAAACTTCCAAATCCCTTTCGGTCGCCAGACGCAGTATTTTGGGCGCCTCTTCCTGGCTTTCGGAAACTTGGGTAACTTTTCCCAACTCATTGCCATAATCAGTCGCCACGATTACACTATCGCCAACCTTTATCTCCCCGTCGAACAGATAGACTTTGGGGAGTTCCCATGAATAGACTTCTACTAAAAATACCATGACTTTCGACGTTCTAGGTTCTTACAGCTCAAAACGGATAAATTCTCCGACCTGAATATTCTCTCCAATCTTGCCGATTTTTCCGGCAATCAGGTCTCCGACTGTCTCATCTGGGTTTTTAACAAAAGCTTGGGACAAAAGCGCCAAATCCTCTCGGAGCTTCTTTTCCTTCCCGGCCATTATCTGCTCCAGGATATTTTCCGGCTTATTCTCTTTTTCAAGCTGTTCCTTCCAAATCTCTTTTTCTTTTTCAATAATTTCCAGGGAAACATCTTCCGGTCTTATGAATTTGGGATTCATAGCTGTAATATGCATAGCGATATCTGTTCCCAATTCCCTGAACTCTTCGTTCCTGGCCACGAAGTCGGTCTCGCAAAGAAGCTTAACCATAGCGCCGACTTTACCGTTTCCATGGATGTAGGAGACGACTATTCCTTCTTGAGCGGTTCTCTCTGATTTCTTAGCCGCTTTTTCAAGTCCTCTCTTCCTGAGAAGTTCTAAAGCTTTTTCCTCGTCTTGTCCGGCTTCATCAAGCGCCTTCTTGACGTCCACCACTCCAGCCCCAGTTTTTTCTCTCAAGTTTTTTATTTTTTCCAAAGACATATGATTGATTTGAAGTTTGTAATTTTAGTCGCTAGTTTTTAGGAGTCGGAACAGTTTCCACGACTCTTTTTTTACCTTCCAGAATGGCCTGGACGATGAAGGCGGTCATTAGTCGCAAAGACGACAAGGCGTCTTCATTGGCTGGAATGATAAAATCGATTCCTTCCGGATTGACATTAGTATCAGCCAAGGCGATGATGGGAATATTTTTTTTCTGAGCTTCTCGGATGGCTAGCTTGTCTTCATTTATCCCGGTCACAAAAATGGCTCCCGGCGCTTTGGACATATTCTTTATTCCGCCCATCTTTTCTTCCAGTTTTTCCAACTCTTCCCGAATCTTCATCTGCTCAAATTTAGTGTACTGGGAAAGTTCTCCTCGTTCCTGCTTTTCTTCAGTTTCTCTTAGATAGCGAGTTCTTTTGGAAATGGCGGGAAAATTGGTGAAGGTTCCGCCCAGCCATCTTTCCACGACATACGGCATTCCGGTAACGGTTGCCGCATCCAAAATTATTTTTTTGACTTGCTTCTTGGTTCCGACTAAAAGAATGTCTTGCCCTTCAGCTGTTATTTTTCTTATGAAATCTTGGACTTCCTTGATTTTCTCCGCCGTCTTTTCCAGGTCGATAATATTGATTCCATTTCTGACCCCAAAGATGTATGGGTCCATCTTAGGATTTTTCCTGGATTTCTGGTGTCCGAAATAGACACCGGCCTTGAACATCTCTTGGACATCGATTTTGAGACTCTCAAAATCAAAACCGGCGAAAATATTTTCGCCTTTTTCCGTTGTTTCGGCCTTACCCGAAACCTGCTTCTCTTGGTTCATGTTTTTTCCTTATAATTATTTATCGTCCGCCAAAGGGCGGAACGCCGCTACTTTCCGGTGGCCTCTCGGCCAGACTCTTTATTCTCCGACAGGCGTCGGAGCAGGACAGAGTCCCGAAAAGTATGAGTTTTCGACTCTCACCATGGTACCAGAACCGCTAGCCCTTGTCAATTTCGGGAGTCTATGCTAGATTATCCCAGTATAGAGAACCTAACTTAATAAGAGGAATTAGTAATTAATATGTTCGCCCGCCTGCCGGCGAGGCAGGTACAGATTAGTAATTCGTAGAAATTATGAAGAAAAACATCCATCCTAAATACTTCAAGGAAGCTAAGATAACTTGCGCTTGTGGCGCTGTCATCCAGGCTGGCTCCACTATCGAGAAGATGGAGACGGAAATCTGTAGCGCCTGCCATCCCCTTTACACCGGAAAGAAAAAGATGATTGACACGACCGGACGCGTCGACCGCTTCAAGAAGATGGCCGAGAAAGCCGCTTTGAAGAAAAAAGTTGTCAAAGTGAAATCTAAGACAGAAAAGAAGGCTGCCGTCAAAGCCAAGAAGAAAGACAAGAAATAGTTTCTTTCGAAAATGAAAAATCCCCTCACTCGCGAGTGAGGGGATTTTTCGTTTATCCTAAAATAGTATCTATTTCTTCCCTCCAATAATCTCTTCGGCCACATTCTTAGGCGCTTCAGCATAATGGGCGAATTCCATGGCATAATTGGCCCGTCCCTGACTCATCGAACGAAGTTGAGTAGCATAACCGAACATTGAAGCTAATGGGACTTCCGCATCAATCACTTTGACCCGAGCGTTACCTTCTCCGCGATCGCTCATCTCTTTGATGATGCCCCGTTTGGAATTAATGTCTCCAACCACGTCTCCCATAAACTGTTCCGGAGTAATGACATTAACTTTCATAATCGGCTCCAGAATCACCGGATTAGCTCTTCTTACTCCTTCTTTGAAAGCCATCGATCCAGCAATTTTGAAAGCGGCCTCGGATGAGTCGACATCATGAAAAGATCCGTCATAAACTGTCACCTTGATGTCCACCATGGGATACCCGGCCAGAACACCGCTATCCATAGCTTCCTTGGCTCCCTTCTGGATAGCCGGGATATATTCCTGAGGAATAACTCCTCCCTTGATTTCATCCACGAATTCAAATCCAGTTCCTGGTTCCTGTGGCTCCACTTTCAGCCAGCAATGTCCATATTGTCCGCGACCTCCGGATTGCTTAATATACTTTCCTTCCGCTTGAGCCGGCACTCGGATAGTTTCCCGATAAGCCACCTGAGGCTGTCCAACATTGGCTTCCACCTTGAATTCCCGTTTCATTCGATCGACGAT
This sequence comes from Patescibacteria group bacterium, assembly GCA_049324335.1. Taxonomy (GTDB): domain Bacteria; phylum Patescibacteriota; class Minisyncoccia; order Moranbacterales; family UBA2206; genus JBMOKR01. Next base: position 5,917 of record JBMOKR010000075.1, read on the forward strand.
GATGTCCAGATGCAATTCCCCCATTCCCTCAATGATAGTCTGTCCGCTTTCCTCGTCAGTGTGCACCCGAAAAGTCGGATCTTCCTCGGAAAGCTTCCTGAGAGCCACGCCCATCTTTTCCTGGTCAGCTTTGGTTTTGGGTTCAATAGCGATGGAAATAACCGGCTCCGGAAAAGTAATGGATTCCAAAAGCACCGGTTTTTCCGTATCACACAAAGTGTCTCCGGTTGAGGTGCTTTTTAGACCGACTAAAGCGCCAATTCCTCCAGCATAAATCTCGTCGATTTCTTCTCTGTGATTGGAATGCATCTGCAAGATCCGTCCGATTCGCTCCTTTTCTCCCTTAGAAGAATTAAGGACATAGGATCCGGCTTTTAACGTTCCACTATAGACTCGGAAAAAAGTCAGTTGCCCTACAAATGGATCGGTGGCCACCTTGAAAGCCAGGGCCGAAAAAGAAGCATCGTCTTCCGGCTTGATTTCAATCTCCTTACTTTCATCTTTGGGATCAGTCGCTTTCACCGCCGGAACATCCAGCGGAGAGGGCAAATAATCCACGACGGCATCAAGAACCAATTGCACTCCCTTATTTCGAAGGGCCGTTCCGGTAAAGACCGGGATGACAGACACTGCTAAAACCTCTCTCCTGAGGGCAGCTTTTAGTTCCTCTACGCTGATTTCTTCTCCGCCTAGATATTTTTCTACCAAGGCGTCGTCATTTTCAGCAATCTTTTCTACCATCTTGTCTCGATATTCCTTGGCTTTATCCAAAAGTTCCGCCGGGATCTCTCCTTCGATCACTTTTTCACCCATCGCGCCATCGAAAGTATAGGCCTTCATAGTCATCAGATCGACTACGCCAGCAAAGTCCCCTCTTTCTCCAATTGGAATTTGGAGAGCCACCGCATTAGGCGTGAGCCGATTCCAGATGGTTGAAAGAGCGTTATAGAAATCAGCGCCTTCCTTATCGATTTTGTTGATAAAGCAAATCCGGGGAACGTTGTATTTGTCAGCTTGGCGCCAAACAGTCTCTGACTGTGGCTCCACCCCTTCTTTTCCGTCAAAAACCACTACGCCTCCATCAAGAACCCGCAGAGATCTTTCCACTTCAACGGTAAAGTCCACGTGCCCCGGAGTATCGATGATATTGATTTGATGATCCTTCCAATAGCAAGTGGTAGCGGCCGAAGTAATCGTGATTCCACGCTCTCTCTCCTGTTCCATCCAGTCCATTGTGGCTTCACCTTCATGCACCTCTCCAATCTTATGGGTGATTCCGGTATAAAAAAGAATCCGCTCCGTAGTCGTAGTCTTTCCGGCATCAATGTGAGCGATGATTCCGATATTTCTTAATTTTTCAATAGGAGTTTGACGCATAGCTACTAATTACTAATTCGTACCAATATACGAATCGGTAAACTTTTATTTATATTATTAGTCTCTTCGTAAAGAATTACGCAAAGTGAGCGAAAGCCTTATTGGCTTCAGCCATCCGATGGACATCTTCCCGCTTCTTCATAGCCATTCCGGTCTTGTTAGAAGCATCGATAAGTTCATCAGCCAATTTTTCCGCCATCCTTTTTCCTTTTTTCGCCTTGCAAGCATTCTTAATCCAGCGAAGAGCCAATGTGGTCCGTCTTTCTCCAACAACTGGCATAGGAACCTGATAATTGGCGCCTCCCACTCTTTTAGACTTAAGTTCGACGAGAGGAGAAACGTTCTTGAGAGCCTGTTCGAAAACATTCAAACCGCCTCGTTTGGTCTTTTCGTGGATAACGTCGAAAGCATCGTAAATTATTTTTTCCGCAACGCTCTTCTTTCCTCTTTGCATCATGTTTCCGATAAGTTTTCCCACCAAAACATTCCCGTATTTAGGATCCGGTTTTTGGCGCTTATCAAAAATTCTTTTTCTTCGTGGCATATGATTTAAGGTTCAATGTTATGTGAATTAGCTGGCTTTTTCTTTCTTGGCTCCATATTTACTTCGACCCCGTTTCCGATTAGCTGTTCCAGCCGTATCCAAAACGCCTCGGACGATATGATATCTGACTCCGGGAAGGTCTTTCACTCTTCCGCCTCGAATCATAACGATTGAATGTTCCTGCAGATTATGACCAATGCCAGGAATGTAGGCTGTGACTTCCATCCCATTAGTAAGACGGACCCTGGCAATTTTTCGAAGAGCTGAGTTCGGCTTTTTAGGAGTGGTCGTACTCACCTTGATACAGACTCCGCGTTTGAAAGGTCCCTCGGTCTTTTTAGGATTGTTTTTAAGCGTATTGAAAACATTCTTAAAAGCCGGGGTTTTAGTCTTGTTAGTAGACTTCTTCCGGGGTTTTCTTTTCAACTGGTTAATAGTTGGCATAGTGTTTTGTTCAAATTCAAAAATAAATCGGCTACTCTAGGGCAACTCTTTGCTTCTTTCGTTTTTTCTAAAAACGAGCCATAAGAAGCATTTTTAAGCTTTATAATAAAAAAGCCAGCCAAGGCCTTCTTAACAAGCTAGCAATAAGAATAATAGGAAAAATCGGGATAAATGTCAATAGGTAAGACTAAACCGCCAATCCAAGGAACAAGTTCAGCATAAAATTGAGGAAAATTCCCAGCGGAGCAGAAAAAAACATAACCACAAAAAGCAATATGACGAACCCAAACTGTTCCAAAATAGCCAAAGTCTCCGGCTTTATCGGCATAATGGCGAAAAGTAATTTGGAGCCGTCCAGAGGCGGAATGGGAATAAGGTTGAAAAAGGCCAAAAGAACATTCCAAAATATGATCACCACCATGAGTTCAAACATAATCGCGCCAAAAGAGCCATGAATAACGGAAGCAATAGTCTCATAATTAGAGAAGTTGCCTATTATGGTCTCCTTTACATTGCCCGGTATGGAAATTAATTTCCCAATGATAGCCGCCAAAAGAGCTAGAATTATATTGGAAAGCGGTCCAGAAAGAGCTACTAGCGCTGGCCCCCATTTTTGATTTTTGAGATTATAGGGATTGTAGGGCACCGGCTTAGCCCAACCAAAAGCAAATCCTAGAGCAAAAAACATCAGGACTGGCACCACGATCGAGCCCCAAATATCAATATGTTTAAGAGGATTGAGATTTAAGCGTCCCGCATATTTGGCTGTCGAATCTCCCAGGTAGAGCGCTCCCAGACCATGAGAAACTTCATGGATAATCACCGAGTAAAGGAAAATGGCAAAATAAAAAATAACCAGGATTATTTCATTGAGCATAAGGCTTGCTTTATTTATGAAACCATGATATCCTAAATCTCGTTAACAAGCAACTACCTAAAAGCTCAAAATCTGAATTCTGTTTGGAAGAACTATATAAATAGTCCGTCCCGGATAAAAATACGGGACACCAAAATTTTGAATTTTGATTTTTGATTTTTGATTTATGTCTAGAGTATGCGACATCTGCGGACGCGGGAGTCAAAGTGGAAATAAGAGAAGTCATTCCAATATCGCCACCCTCAGAAAATTCATGATTAATCTCCAAGTCAAGCTGATTGAGGGGGAAAAAAAGAGGGTCTGCTCGAGATGCCTTAAGACTCTTTCTAAGGTGAAGGAATAAGCATCCAAAAACCGTCCCGCTCTTTGCTAGCAAAGAGCGGGACGGTTTTTTTTGAAAGAAATTGTTTTTGATGGAGGCGCTCGGAATCCCAGTTGGGATCCCGCGCGCCACTTGCGGTTCTATGACCGCTAGGTGCTACTTCCAGACCTCCGCCGCCGGATGGCCAGTCGAAAAACCAGGAGCCACTTTTTCTTCATCTTCTTGTGTCCCTTTTTTGTCCACACTAGGTGGCTCGCCCTCAGAATTGGAGTAATAGGGACTAAAATACCCGCCGGCCTTCTTTACACTCTCAGA
>JBMOKR010000076.1:0-9548 GCA_049324335.1 Patescibacteria group bacterium
CTTTTTGATGCTCTTTTATTCAATTTCGCTCGGAGTGATTGGGCTGGCTGGTTCAGATTTGGGAAGAATGACAGCCTCTTCTTCTTTGATCTCTTCCAAGACTTCTTCGGATTTTTCTGTAGCGATTTCTTTGAAAAACAAAAACCAAACGGCTTGTTCAAAGACTTTGTAAATGGCAGAAAAAAGAGTGAGTACGGCAAAAGCGACAGGAATAGCAACGACAAGTCCGATTGTTATGCCAGTTTCCTTAAAGATGAGCCAAAGCGGAATTCCGGGAATGAGGAAAATGATGGCCAGCGCCAAGAGAATGAGAAGGACGGCTATCCCGAAAGCCAAGCCGAGCGGAATGAAAAACAAGCTCATAACGATGCTGGCCCAGAAATTCTTTCGGAAGAGCTTGTAGGCATTATCAAGGGCTGGCAGAATTCCGATTTCTGAGGTGGCAATATATATTTGACCGAATATTCGGAGATATCCCGAAATAATGGCGATGAGAAGAAAAATTATGAGGGCGGGAATGGCCGTGAGAGCTCCGGCAACCGGTTTATCAGTGAGAAAACAATAGGCGGATGGCAAAGAAATTACAATGAGGATGACAAGGACGGAAAAAAATATCAAGAGATTCATTCCCAGTATTTTTCCAAAATATTTTTTTCCGGCTCGAACCCCGTCTTTCCAATTGGAAACTTCATTTTTTTCCAGCTTTGAAATCGAATGAATGAGTCCTCCGCGAGCGATCGTGGCCAAAATCCCCAGAATTATACAAAGCAAGATAACTATCCCGGCGACAGTAAGAATAACTTGCCAATGGGCCTCCCAGAAGGCGGTTATTTGAGAAGGGTCGATGTCTTTAAGAGGGTCTTTACCAGAACCAGAGAAATCGGAGTAGTAGCTGATGCTATCAGAATGAATGAGGGCGACAAAAATTCCCAAAATCCAAAGAAATTTATTTTTCCAGGCAAGCTGGAAAGCTCGTTTCAAAATATCGAGATAAGGTATCTCGGAGAGAGTTTTTTGGGTCATATTTTTAAAATATTTCTTAAACCGTTTGTTTATTTCCGACTATGGCGTCGAATTCTTCTTTTTCCAAAGTTTCCTTTTCCATAAGCTCAGCGACCAGCTTTTCTAAGATATCTTTTTTACTCTTTAAGATTTCTTCGGCTACCTCGTAAGCTTTTTGGATAAAGGAAGAGACTTGGGAATCAATAGCTTCTGCTGTCTTCTCGCTGTAGTTCTTCTCTTCCTGGATTTCTTTCCCGAGGAAGACCAGTTCTTCCTTGTGTCCGAAAGTGCGCGGTCCGAGTTCGCTCATTCCGTAGCGAGTGACCATGTTCCTGGCCATTTGAGTAGCTCTTTCCAAATCATTTGAAGCGCCGGTGGTCACTTCTCCGAAAGTCATTTTCTCGGAAATATATCCTCCCAAAAGAACAGAAAGCTCATCGACGAAGTATCCCTTGCTGAGAAGACTCTTGTCCTTTTCGGGAGCGCTCAAGGTGTAGCCTCCGGCAGTACCTCGGGAAATAATGGAAACTTTCTGGACCGGATCGGCATTTGCGAGGGTTGTTCCGATGAGGGCGTGTCCGGCTTCGTGATAGGCGATAATTTTCTTCTCATCCTTGTCGATTCTTCGACTTTTTCTTTCTGGTCCCAGAATTACTTTTTCGATTGATTCAAAAAGCTCATTCGGTCCGATAGTTTTTTTATTCCGCCTAGCGGCCAGGATGGCTCCTTCGTTGATAACATTGGCTAAATCAGCTCCTGAGAAGCCAGAAGTTCTTTCAGCGATGCGTCTCAGGTCGACTTCTTTTTCCATGGGTTTGTTTTGACTGTGAATCTTGAGAATCTCCGTCCTTTCATCAATGTCCGGAAGGTCCATGACAACCCGTCGGTCAAAGCGTCCTGGGCGAAGAAGAGCTGGATCCAAAACATCCGGTCGGTTGGTGGCGGCGATGACGATTACATTAGTATTAACATCAAATCCGTCCATCTCGACCAGAATTTGATTAAGTGTTTGCTCCCTTTCGTCGTGTCCTCCGCCGAGACCCGCTCCACGATGCCTTCCAACGGCGTCAATTTCATCAATAAAGACGATAGAAGGGGCGCTTTTTTTGGCCTGTTTGAAAAGGTCGCGAACACGTGATGCTCCTACCCCGACAAACATTTCCACAAACTCTGATCCGGAAATATGGAAGAAAGGGGCATTGGCTTCGCCAGCGACTGCCCTGGCAATCAGAGTTTTTCCGGTTCCTGGATTTCCCAAGAGAAGGACTCCTTTAGGAATCTTGGCGCCGAGATTTAAGAATTTTTTAGGATGTTTCAAAAATTCGACGATTTCCTGGAGCTCTTCTTTGGCTTCTTTGGCTCCGGCTACGTCGGCAAAAGTAGTTCTTTTTCGTTTGTCTTTAGGATCAATCATTCGGGCTCGGGAATTTCCAAAGGTGAGAGCTTGGCTGTTGCCTCGTTGGGCTTGGCGCAACATAAACCAGATAAAACCGCCAATCAGGAGAAAGGGAAGGAGAAAAGGCAGGATGGAACTTAAGAAAAGGGCGGTTCCAGATTCTTCCTCAACCCGGATATTTATGGGCTTGAGCTTTTCGCTATCTACTCCGTAGTTCCTGAGAGACTCGGTGAGACCTACTCCTTTTTCTTTGGTGGCTTTTTCCTGTTTTCCGTCATTCTTTTCAATGAGCAGGTCATCATTTTCTACGCCAATAGATTTGATTTCTCCATTATTTATTTGAGCTACCAAGGCGCTCAGAGATATCTTCTCTGGCTTTTTCTCCGGTCCTTGGTAAAGAATGAAGAGGCTGGAAATTATGAGAAAAGCGACTAGGATAGCGCTCAGGTTTTTAACGAGATTTTTCATATTTGATTAGCCTAAAGTCCATAAAGCCTGTAAAGTCCATAAAGTCTTTACTTTTGGAAATATAGCGGCCTTAGGAACTTTAAAGACTTTTAGACTTTAAAGACTCCACGATTAGTCTATCACCCCTTCTTTCAACTTTCAAATCGCCGAAGGAAAAAAGCTGATTCTTATTTTTCTGACTGCGGGCAATCTTAATAATTTCCCGGATATGCGAAGCGGTTATTCCACGAAGTCCTTCTGAATCAGAAGTTTTCAAAGAAGATAGGACACCAATCGTTCTTTGGACGGTTTTCTTTATATTGGGATTGAAGTTCTTTTCGATGAGAGGGATGAGGATGTTCCGCACTCGGTTTCTGAGAAAAACATTCTCCTTGTTAGTTCGATCAATTCTAAAGGCGATGTTATTGCTACGATTGTACTCGAGAATATCTTTTTTGGAGGCGAAGAGAAGCGGACGGATGACGGTCTTGTTTCGGGGTTTCATTCCGGAGAGCCCTTCTATTCCGGCTCCGCGGAAAAGATTCAAAAAGAAAGTTTCGACTTGGTCGTCGGCGTTATGCGCCACGGCAATGAGATTAAAATTATTTTCTTTCCTTATTTTTTCAAAAAAATCGTAGCGTATTTTTCGCCAAGCTTCTTCCCGATTGGAGACAAATTTATTTTTTGGGGTATGAACGAAGATTGCCAGATTATTTTTTGTAGCGACATTTTTGACCAGCTCTTCATCTTTCTGACTGTCATTTCCGCGAAGGTTGTAATTCACGTGAGCGACGATAAGTTCGAGGTCATATTTTTTTTGAAGTTTCAGAAAAACGTCCAAAAGGCACATCGAATCCGGGCCCCCGGACACTCCAAGGACGATGCGGTCTCCCTTTTTCCAGAGCGAGTGCTCGTGGGAGAAGTTCTGAAAGTTTTTAATTAAGCTTTTCACTACTAAGATTATTTTTTATTATTTTGGCCACTTTCTGGATGGTTTCATTTAATTTTCCTTCTTCATTCACAACTTTGAAATCGTAGACATCTTCGTGTCTCATCCATTCTCGGGTATAATCCATTCTCTCCTCAATGTATTCTTCACTCACTTCCGGATTTCGGCGTCGGATTCTTTCAGCCAGGATTTCCAGGCTGGGCGGAGCGATATATATTGATCTAACTTCAGGAAAGTTTTTCTTGGCAAAAATTACTCCCTTGTATTCTATTTTCCAAATTCCAACTCTTCCGCTTTCAGATACCCGGTCAAGCTCCTCCTTTGTGACTCCGTAAAAATTATCGTTATACTCCTTGGCCCATTCAGCCAGCTCTCCATTTTTAATTTTCTGTTCAAACTCTTCTCTTGAAATGAAATAGTAAGGACTGCCCTGTTTATCTCCCTCGCGCATCGGCCGGCTGGTAGTAGTTATTACTCTCTCAATAGGGAGATACTCCCTTAATCCTTCGATGACACTGTCTTCTCCAGCTCCCGATGGGCCGGAAATAATAAAAAGATTGCCTCTGTCCATTTTTATTTTTTAGGAATTAGGAATTACATAATTCTATTATAAATCCCGTCCTAAGTCAAAAACCCGCCCCGACGTAACGTCGGGACGGGTTTTTTGAAAGGGTGAGGATTATTTCTTAACCAGAAGCAGTCCCATGCGATGTTCTTTGGGTTCGATGGAAAGGATTTTCCAATCATATTCTTCTCCCGTCTTGAGAAGTTCGTCCAAGCTCTTCCCCGGGAAGTTCTCGGACATTTCGCTAATATGGGCCAGTCCATGAATGTCTTTGTCCAGATAGACGAAAGCGCCAAAGTGGTTGATTTTGTTAACTTTCCCCTTAACAACATCCCCGGCTTTGTATTTTTCATCAATTTCACTCCAGGGATCAGTAAGAAGGGCCCGAATGGAAAGAGAAATCTTATCATTATCAATGCCAATAATCCTGGCTTTTACTTTATCTCCGACCTTTATGATGTCTCTCGGGTTTTCAATCAACTGCCAAGCCAGCTCGCTGATATGGACTAAACCTTCCAATTTTCCTTCATCGCTGATTTCGGTGGCGTTTTTAGGCAAAAATTTGATGAAAGCTCCGAAGTCTACCACTCCACTCACTTCCCCATCCACAATATCTCCAATGGAGAATTGTGAAACTAATTCCTTTTCTTTTTCGCTCTGGGCAGCTTTTTCGCTCACAATAAGCTTTCCATCTTCCCGGTTAGCGTCCAGGATGCGGACAGTCAGCTCTTGCCCCTGGAGTTTTTTGAGAAGAGAAAGGATCTTATTCTTATCTCCATCTTCTACGCGGGGATAATTCTGACTGGAAAGCTGAGAAACCGGTAAAAATCCGGAAATTCCGTTGATTTCGATAAGCAGTCCCCCCTTATTAACCCCCAGAACCTTGGTAGAAACCACGTCCTGAGTGTCCCGCTTGCTTTCAATATCGTCCCAGGCCTTCTCATGGGAAGCTTCTCTGACTGAAAGTTCGACAAAGCCGTCCTCATTTTCTGATTCAATGATGGTGGCATTGACCTTGTCTCCGATCTTAAGCTTTCCTCGGCCCAGTCCATCCTTGATTTCTTTACCCATCACTATTCCTACGCCTAGTGTGCCTAGATCCAAGTAGAGTTCTTGGGAAGAAACGTTTACAACGGTTCCTTCAACCACTTCTCCAACAACTGGGAAAGCCAGTTCTTTTTCTGAGAGGAGGTTTTCCATAGCGGAGTTTTCCTTTTCCGGAGCCTTTCCTGGGGTTTCTTCTTGAGGTGTTTCTTCAATCTTGTCGACCTCTTGCGCTAATGTGTCTAAAATATCGCTCATAGTTCTATTAATTGGAGGCTTTTGCCCTATTTAAAGCCTCAATAATAATTAGGAGGGCATAAAAAAATCTTGATAAAGAATATCAAGAAAGCTGATTGGCTGGAAGATTAAGGCATCTTCGCGTTTTCAATTTTCTTAATGATTATTTATCTCCCACCAAGTATAAAGGAAGATTAGTTTTTTGGCAAGAGAGGAAGCTTTTTTTCTCGACAACTCCTTTTTAGCGTGCTAAAATACCCATTGTAATAATAGCTTTGCGATTTTATGAACATCCAATACTACGGACATTCCTGTTTTAAATTGATCACTAAACCGGCCGGACGCGGGCAAGACGATGTGACGGTTTTTTTTGATCCTTTTGACAAGGCGGTGGGACTTCGTCCTCCTCAAGGGTCGGCCGATGTGGTTTTGGTAAGCCACAATCATCATGACCATAACAATGCCGAAGCGCTAAAAGGAGAGCCCAGAATTTTGGACATTCCAGGAGAATACTCAATTTCCGGAGTGAATATCGTGGGAATTGATTCTTTTCATGATGAAAATAACGGAGAGACGCACGGAAAAAATACCATTTTTCTTCTCGAATCGGAAGAACTCAAGATTTGCCATCTAGGCGATTTAGGTTGTGAACTAACCTCCAAGCAACTCGACCAAATTGACGGAGTGGATATCCTGATGATTCCGATTGGCGGAAAATATACGCTGGATGCGGAAAAAGCCGTTGATATAATCAAGAAAATCGAACCGGCTATTATCATTCCGATTCACTACAAAATGCCCGGATCCAGCATCACTGATATTGATGATGAGAAAAAGTTCTGTAACGAAATTGGCAATTGTCCGGCCCAAAAGGTTTCCAAACTCAATATCAAGAAGAAGGATCTAGAGGGAAAGAGCATGGAAGTAGTGCTTATGGGCATAGAATAAGTTAAAAGTGTCATCCCCGCGAAGGCGGGGATCCAGTGAAACAACTAAATTTAATGACTAGATTCCCGTTTTCACGGGAATGACATTCTATGAGCATATACGAAAAAATCGAAGAAATCAGAAGAAAACCGGAGCATATCCGTCTTCGCTATGTCTGGATAATGGTGGGAATTTCCTTTTTTATTATCATTCTGATTTGGGGATTGTCTTTCTATGCCAGAAAAACCCGCGAAAAACAGCTTCAGGAATGGTATGGCACGGAGTTTTTTGACGATCTTAAGGATGAGAAAAAGACCCTGGATGAGTATAAGGACAAAATGGGAGATATTAAGAAGCAATTGGAAGACGCTAAGTCTCAAGCTTCGCAAACCGAAGGAGGAAATCCAGCCCAATAAGAACGTGTTTATTTTGAATATTTAATAGCTAAATAAAAAAGGGGCCTTAAAGCGCCCTGGAATTTTTATGGAAGAAAATAAGAGCCTTTCTCAAATAACGCCTCGGGAAATTACGGAAGAAGTTGAACAGTCGTACCTGGATTATGCGATGAGTGTTATTGTTTCCCGCGCTCTTCCGGACGTCCGGGACGGAATGAAGCCCGTCCATCGCCGAATCCTCTACTCCATGTGGTCAACGGGACTTCGCGCCAATGCCAAGTTTCGGAAATCTGCGACAGTGGTCGGAGAAGTCTTGGGAAAATACCATCCGCATGGCGACACGGCTGTTTATGATTCGATGGTCCGGATGGCCCAGGATTTTTCCCTTCGCTATCCGCTAGTCAAAGGACAGGGAAACTTCGGTTCCATGGATGGAGACGGAGCGGCCGCTTATCGGTATACGGAAGCCAAACTATCCCCTATTGCCGAAGAGATGCTTTTCAATATCGAAAAAAATACGGTCGATTTCGTGCCCAATTTTGACGGCCAACATAAAGAGCCGACTGTTTTACCGGCTAACATCCCTCAGTTGCTCCTTAACGGCTCGATGGGAATCGCGGTCGGAATGGCGACCAGCATTCCTCCGCATAATTTGAATGAATTGGCGGACGGCGTTTGCGCTTTGGCCGATAATCCGGAAATTTCGGTGGATGAACTCGCTGAAATCATTCCTGGACCGGATTTTCCAACTGGTGGAATAATCTACAACAAAAAAGAGATTGTTGAGGCCTATAAAACTGGGCGCGGAAAGGTGCTTACCCGAGCGAAGACTGAGATTCAAGAGACCAAATCGGGAATGTTCCAGATCGTGGTTACGGAGATGACTTATGCGACTAATAAGGCTACTCTGATCGAGAAAATGGCTGATTTGGTCCGAGACGGCAAGATTGTCGGCATCAAAGATCTTCGCGATGAGTCTGACAAGGACGGCGTTCGAATCGTGATTGAGCTCAAAAAAGACGCCTATCCTCAGAAAGTTCTCAATAAGCTTTTCACAATGACCGATCTTCAGAAGAATTTCGGCGTCAATATGCTGGCCTTGGTCGATGGGATTGAACCGCAAGTTTTGAATCTCAAAGACATCCTGGAAGAATACTTAGCTCACCGAAAGATTGTTATCCGAAGAAGCACTCAATTTGATCTGGACAAAGCTAAGGATCGGGCCCATATCCTGGAAGGACTCAAAAAAGCTTTGGATCACATTGACGCGATCATCGAAACCATCAAGAAATCCCCCACCAAAGAAGTGGCTCATGCCAATTTGATGAAGAAATTCAAGCTTTCTGATCGCCAAGCCACGGCTATCCTTGAAATGAGACTCCAAACTCTGGCGGGACTGGAAAGAAAGAAGATTGAAGACGAACTAAAAGAAAAACTGAAGTTGATTGCGGAGCTCGAAGCTATCCTCAAGAGCGAAAAGAAAATCTTGGCCATCGTTAAAGACGAGCTTATCCGGGTCAAAGAGAAATTTGGAGACGAACGAAAGACTAAGATTGTGAAATCCGGCATCACTGAGTTCAAGCAGGAAGATCTGGTGCCCAACGAAGAAGCTATCATCACTCTTTCCGACAGTGGATACATCAAACGGATGAATCCAGGAGTTTACAAGGTTCAAAACCGAGGAGGAAAGGGCGTGATTGGCGCGACGACCAAAGAAGGCGATACCATCAACAAGGTTTTGGGTGTGATGACGCACGACAATCTCCTCTTCTTCACTAACAGCGGAAAAGTTTTTCAGACCAAGGCCTATGAAATTCCGGAATCGACGAGAACGGCCAAAGGTCAATCAATTGTGAATTTCCTGGAGCTAAAACAAGAGGAGAAAGTTACGGCTATGATTGCTTTCGGAAAAGATGATAACTATAAATATCTCTTTATGGCGACCGAGATGGGAACGGTCAAGAAAACCGACCTTTCTGACTTTGAAAATGTCCGAAGATCCGGTCTTATTGCCATAAATCTCCAAGCTGGCGACACTCTTGGTTGGGTGGACGCCACAACCGGCCAAGACGAAGTGGTCATTTCCACTTCTCAAGGCCAGGCGATTCATTTCAAGGAAAAAGATGTCCGCCCGATGGGACGCACCGCTAGTGGAGTCCGCGGAATCAAGCTCAAGAAGGATGACAAAGTAGTTGGAATGGATGTGGTGCTTTCGAAGCAGAAAGGCAATCAACTGCTTGTCATAACAGAGAATGGCTATGGAAAGCGGTCCGATCTCAAATCCTACAAGATTCAGAAGCGCGGAGGCTCAGGAATCAAGACAGCCAACATTACGACCAAAACCGGAAGATTGGTCGGCGCCCAGATCATAAACTTGGATGAGATTGAAGAAGACTTAATTCTGACTTCTGACAACGGCCAGATTATCCGCATACCTCTTAAGAGTGTTTCGGTTCTCGGGCGGGCGACACAAGGCGTCCGGGTTATGCGACCGCAAGCCGGAGATAAACTTTCAGCAGCGACGGTTTTGTAGTTTATAGCTGTTAGCTTCTAGCTTTCAGAAAAAACCTCCTTATAGGAGGTTTT
>JBMOKR010000077.1:0-8886 GCA_049324335.1 Patescibacteria group bacterium
ATTGAAAAGATCCAAGATTTAAAGAAAAAACTCGCTCTTTTGAGCGACTGTCTTTGACTTTGCGGGCAAGCAAAAGAGGATTCAGGAAATTGAGGCGGAAAGTTCAGTAGAGGGCTTTTGGAATAATCCGGAAAAAGCTTCCAGGATGATGCAGGAGATGGAGGAACTCAAGAATGAAATCAGGGAAACGAGCGATCTCGAGACTGAACTGGATGAAACGATTGAGTTGGCAGAGCTTCTTCTCAAAGAAGGACAGGAAGATTCCAATGAGGCAATTGAAGTGCGAGAAAAGATTTCTTTAGCAGAAAGAAAAATAATCGAATTGGATAGGAAGACTCTTTTTTCGGGAAAATTCGACCGAGGGGGAGCCATCCTTAGCATTCATAGCGGAGCCGGAGGAGTGGATGCTCAAGATTGGTCGGAGATGCTTCTTCGCATGTATCTTCGCTTTTTTGAGAAGAAAAATTGGAAAGCTAGAATGCTGGAAGAATCTCGTGGGCAGGAAGCTGGAATCAAAAGCGTCACTCTGGAAGTTTCCGGGGCCTATGCGTATGGGCACCTCCAGGCAGAGGCTGGTGTGCATCGCTTGGTCCGGCTGTCACCTTTCAATTCCGACAATCTCAGACAAACTTCATTTTCTCTGGTAGAAGTTTTGCCAATCATTCCAGAAAGCGAAGAAATCGAACTGTCAGAAAAGGATCTTCGGGTGGATGTTTTCCGGTCTGGGGGAGCGGGAGGACAGGGAGTGAATACGACTGACAGCGCAGTGAGAATTACCCATCTTCCAACTGGAATCATGGCGACTTGTCAGAACGAAAGAAGTCAGATGCAAAATCGCGAGCAGGCTATGAAGATCCTGCGCGCCAAACTGCATCTGAAGAAGCAGGAAGAAATAGAGAAGGCTAAGAATCAGCTTCGCGGAGAAAAGCAAGCAGTTGAGTGGGGGAGCCAAATCCGATCCTATGTCCTTCATCCCTATAAATTAGCCAAGGATCATCGAACCAAATATGAATCTTCCCAGGTGGAAAAAGTTTTAGACGGAGAAATTGAAGATTTTATTTTTGCCTATTTGAGAAAACAGAAAAATTAAGCTATAATGAGTGTATGATTAAATTTGAGAATGTTTCTAAAATTTTTGGAGAAGATTATCCGGCTCTTTCAGGAGTCAGTTTGGAGATAAAGGACGGAGAGTTCGTTTCCATTATCGGACCGAGCGGAGCAGGCAAATCGACTTTTCTAAAACTTATCTACGCCGAGGAGAATCCGACCGAAGGAGAAGTTTTTTTCGAGGAAAATCCTCTTAGCGAGATTAAAAGGTCCAAGTTGCCCTATCACCGAAGAAACATCGGGACGGTTTTTCAGGATTTCAAATTGCTTCCCAAAAAGACGGTTTTTGAAAATGTAGCCTATGCTCTGGAAGTGGCCGGAGTTCCGATGGACGAAATTGAAAATGACGTGCCCCAGATATTGGAAATCGTGGGGCTCGCTGAAAAAGCGGAAAAATTTCCCAAAGAACTTTCTGGAGGAGAACAGCAAAGAGTAGTTCTGGCTAGAGCGCTTATCCATAAGCCGAAAGTGATTATCGCGGACGAGCCAACAGGAAATCTTGATCCGGATTCTTCCCAAGAGATTCTCAAGCTTCTTTTAGGTATCAACAAAATTGGAACGACCGTCCTTCTGGCCAGTCATGATAGGGATGTGATAAATAAGGCAGGGAAAAGAGTGATTGTCATGGAAAAGGGAAAAATAGTTTCCGATACTGCCAAAGGTAAATATAATTTGAAATAGATTATGTTTCTCATCATTTCAAGAACATTTAAAGAAGGTTGGAAAAATTTCCTCCGAAATGGTTGGTTGAGTGTGGCTTCGGTGAGCATTTTGTTTTTTTCTCTTCTCATCATCAGCCTTCTTTTCTCTATCACAGTAACGGCCAGCGATATCATCCGGGAAGTCCAGAATAAGATTAATATCAGCATCTATTTCAAAACGGATGTCTCAGAGGAAAATATCAGAAAAGCCCAGTCCGAGCTGGAAAGCTTTCGAGAGGTTGAAAAGGTGGAATATATAACCAAGGAACAGGCGCTTTCCGAGTTCAAGTCGGCCAATGCCAATGAGCCGACGGTTCTCAAGGCTCTGGAAGAAATTGGAGAAAATCCGTTGCTTTCCTACCTGGTGGTCAAGACCCAAAATCCGGAGCAGTATGAGGGGGTGGTGGCTTTTTCTGAACAGTCAGCTTTTAAGGATGACATCAGCCGGATAAATTATGGCAAGAACAAAGAGAAAATAAATGAATTTAATAATTTCATCAACCAGATAAGAAAAGTGGGAGTCATTCTGGGATCGATTTTCGCCCTAGTAGCCATTCTTATCACTTTCAATACTATTCGTCTCACAATTTACAGTCAGCGCCAAGAGATAGAAATTATGCGTCTGGTCGGGGCTTCCAATGCTTTCATTCGGTTGCCGTTTATTTTTGAAGGAATAATCAACGGCCTTATTGCTATGACGGCTTCGATGGGAATCTTGCTTCTGGTGATTAAATTGGTTGGAATGTACATTCTTTCGGGCGGAGAAATGGCCGGAAAATTGGTGAGCTTCTACTTTGACGGTTTCTGGGAGCTTCTTCTTATCCAGTTTATTCTAGCTATATTTTTGGGCATAGTGAGCAGTTTTATCGCTATGCGGAGGTATTTGAAAGTTTAGCGCAGTTTTTTCTAAGGGCTCCAAACGCGAGCCTTTTTTGTATTTCCTCCAAGGTCTTTACAAACCAGATATTTTCTTGTAGATTATATGGGGTTTGAATAGCGTCAACTTTTTTGAAGGGAGGTAAGAAGTGGCCGAGAAGGGAGAGGTGATGCCACAGGAAAGACCTCGTATTTGTCTCGGCTGTGGGCACTTGGCCTACGGCGCGAACAATGGATGTCAGCATTGTGGCAAAAAGGAGGAGCCGGAGCCGGTATCTCCGGTTTCGGTTTATGAGGTAGCCGACGGAAAGAGAGGGGGTGGGAGCATTGATCCCTGGTACTCCCACTAGTAGCTCTGATTTTTCGCTATTACTTTACAAACCCGGGGGAGGAGCTTTGGTCTCAAAGTCGATCCCCCCAACACTGGGTCGTAGCCAAGCGGTAAGGCAACAGGTTCTGGTCCTGTCATGCGTAGGTTCGAATCCTACCGACCCAACTAACTTAACACAATAAAATATAAAGACGCGAGCTTGAGCTTGGCGTTTTTTTGTTCTAGAATAAGGAAAAGAGAAAGAATCGAAAATAATCTGGAAGGAGGTGATTTATGTGAATAAACTAAGCACCTTGGACTGGATCGCGCTCATTCTTCTGGTCATCGGAGGACTGAATTGGGGACTAGTCGGAGCGCTGAATTTTGATTTGGTCGAAATGCTTTTCGGAGACATGTCAGTCGTTTCCCGTATCGTTTATGTCTTGGTTGGCATTTCCGGTATCTATATGCTTTTCGAGCTGGGAAAACTGAGAAGAGAGTAGTGAATTTTTCAAAGCGAGGATATTTTTCAGTTTGCCGATTATGGCAAGCAAGGTTGTTTTTTGTGAATTTTGCGGGTATCGTCCGCCCAGGGCGGATAAATCCACCCAAGGCGGATAAATCCACCCAAGGCGGATAAATATAACGGCTTAGAATAAATGCGAGATTAGTACAGTGGTAGTACATCTGCTTCCCAAGCAGGAGACGCGAGTTCGATTCTCGTATCTCGCTCAGGAAGAATATTAATATCTTTAACAAAATTATGGGAATCGAAAACAGGGAAAGTTTAAAGAAAGAGATTCAGCCCGAGTTAGGCGAAGGAGAGTTAAGGAAAAAATTTGTAGAATTAGTAGAAAAAACAAGAAGGAGGAATGGCTTTTGCGAAATAGTTAATCCTCAAGCAGTAGCGGAAAGTTTGATAGATGTTGATTTGGAAATATTGAGGAAATTTTTGCTTGCTGAAAATAATTCCGAAAGATTGACCAGTCGAGAATTTCAGGAATATCGACAGGAGCAATTCGAAGAAGATGAGTCAAAAATTGGAATGCCAAACGAGATTAGAAGGTTTTTTGCTAGTTATATTGCGAATCAATTGACGGCTCGTGATGCCAGGGAAGAGTTAGCGCGGATGAAAAAAAGTAAATTAATTACGACGAAATAAAAAAGCCCAGAAGGCTTTTTTTGTTTTTTCTTAATATGGGGGCGGGGGAGCTCGGCGGATTCCGAGCTCCCCAGTTTTCCCTTTCTTATTTCCTTTCCTTGTCCCAGTCCCAGAGCCAATTAGCCACGGGACGGAAGAAGGTGAAGGCGTAGATCGAGGCCAGAAAGGAGAGAGTCTCGCCTGCTCCGAACGCGGAGAAGACAACCGCTCCCGCTATTCCGGTCAGGAATTGGTCTCTTCGGGCAGTCCTTCCGATCCGCTTGAAGTGGTACCAGCGGAGGAAGAAAAGCACTTCAAGCGCTCCTAGGAGGACTGCGGTCCAACCTAGCCAGGAAACCGAAGGGACGGGCGACCAGACGAAGATGCTGGCGAGCCCAACGGCGGCCGCTGGAGAAGGCAAACCGCGAAAAACTCCCGACTCGCCCCGACTCTTCTTGGCCAACCAGGTAAAGTAGGCGAGACGAAGGGTGGTGGCGCCGAGATAACCTCCAGCAACCCAGGCCAGTTTCGAGTCGAAAAAGTACAGGGCTAATGCCGGCGCTAGGGCGAAAGTTATCCAGTCGCCGATATCGTCAGCAATGGCTCCAAAAGTGAGGCCGGTTGTTTTGGCTGATCCCTTGAGTTTTCTAGCTAGGGCGCCGTCGATGGCATCCAGGCCAGCTCCCAGGGCAACCAGGTTAGCGAAGATGGTCCATTCTCTCTGGAAAGCCGATAGGATAGCTAGGCTTCCGCAGACGGCATTGCCCAGCGTTACCACGTCGGCTAGGTGCTTTTCCAATTCCGGACGGACTCGGAAAAGTATGGAAGCCAGAGAGAGGATGGTTATGATTGCCAGGATGACATTGATCCAGAACGGCCACCAGACCCAGGAAAAGAGGAAGACAGCGATCCAGAGCAGGCCGACCAAGTACACTTGAAGAGTGAACTTGATTTTGCCGTAGATGATGGCAAAAGCGTGCTCCTTCAGATTGAACCCTGGGATGAGGGGCATCAGAATCCGACTGGCTTCAGTGCTCACCATAATCCAGAAGTTTTGACGGGTAAAGTTTCTCCAGAAATCGGAGACTGCCCAGAGCTCTGATTCAATTAGTCCCTCCAGAACAGGCAGGACGAAGATCTTGTCAACAGCTCCGTCAAAAAGGCCTCCAAATCGGGAAGGTTTTCCGCCTCGGGTGGCCAGTCGATAGCGAGCCACCTTGCCGTCAACCCAGTCGGTCAGGGCGAATAGGGAAAAGAGCAGAAGAGCAAGGCCGGGGCGGTTAGCTTTAAACAGTTCTCGGGTTATCCAGCCACCTGGAGCCCGAAGGGCTGTCCAGAAGTTGGCTGGAAAGATAGCACAGGGTCGGATGATTGCCATGACCCAGGCCTGCTCTTCCTGAAAGGCTGGGTCCGTGATAAAACGCCTGACGTACTCGAGAGCGGTCATGGAAACCTCCAATCTTGTGGATGGCCTGAGGCCAGTTTTTATTCAATTGTTCAGGGAACTATCCTAAGCTTAAGCTAAAGCAGATAAGGTAGCAACCTTGCTCTTTTAGTAGTTCTATTGTAGAATGAAAGTCCCATTAACAATCAAAAGTTATGCTAACAGACGAAGTAAAAATCGAAATAATGGCTGGCTCTGGCGGAGATGGAGCCTCGGCTTTTTCCAAGGTCAAGATGGAACTGGGCCCGACTGGCGGACGGGGCGGAAACGGCGGAAATATCTATTTTGAAGGGGTGTCAGACATTTCGGCTCTCAAGCGTTTTCGTCATCAAAAAAAATTCGAAGCCGAGAAAGGACATCGGGGAAAAAATGATCGTTCGGATGGAAAAACCGGAGAAGATTTGACCCTTTTGGTTCCCATCGGCTCCTTGATTACCAAGGAAGAGAGTGGGGAAAAAATTGAAATTGTAGAAGTAGGCCAGAAAGTTTTGGCAGCCAAAGGCGGAATCGGCGGACGGGGAAATTTCTATTTTCGTTCCCCAGTTAACACTTCTCCTAAAGAAAGCGAGGAGGGTAAGCCAGGAGAGAAATTTTCTGTTTCCATTGAACTTAGGTTGATTGCTGATGCTGGACTTATCGGACTTCCGAGCGCCGGAAAATCCAGTCTCTTGAACGAACTCACCAAGGCCGATGTCAAAGTGGGCGCCTATCATTTTACGACACTTGAACCCAATCTGGGCGCTATGGAGGGAGGAACAATTTTAGCTGACATTCCGGGCCTCATTGAAGGCGCTTCCGCCGGAAGGGGACTGGGAATCAAATTTTTGCGGCATATTCAAAGGACGGAGGTGCTCTTACATTGCCTTTCTTTGGAATCGGAGCACATCGAAGAAGACTATGAAATTATTCGGAAAGAATTGGGAGAATATAGTTCGGAATTGCTCAAAAAGAAAGAAATAGTGCTTTTAACTAAGACCGACTTGGTTTCAGAAGAAACAAGAAAGAATCAGAGAGAGATGATGAAGAAAAAGAATCCGGATATTTGGGAGGTTTCTATTCACGATTTGGATAGTTTGGAAAAACTTAAAGAAAGATTGCGCGAAATTGTAAAAAAATAGTATAATTTAGATATGGAAAAAAACGGAGAGAAAAACAAAAATTATAGTAATGGGAACGGCCAGATTTATACGCCTAGACAGTGCCTTACTCTCGGTCAACGCTGTGCTGACGGGATAACGGCTATTGTCGGGAGCTGGAAATTCATTATTATCCAGTCGGTAATTCTGGTCATCTGGATAATCCTAAACGTCGTAGCCTGGATTAATCACTGGGATCCCTATCCTTTCATTTTACTTAATTTGGCGCTTAGTTTCCAAGCCGCTTTTACAGCTCCTATTATTCTCATGAGTCAGAATCGGACAGCGGAACGGGACCGGAAAAAGGCCGAAGCTGATCTGGCGACTGATCGGAAGGCTGAACGAGAAATTCAGGATATTCAGAGAAAATTGGAAGAGTTGGACAGAAAAAAGATTTCGGAAATTTTAAAAATTCTAAAAGAGGGGGGCAGATAAAATGTACTGGATATTCTTTGCCTTTTTTATTCTGGGTGTCCTGATTCCGGACTTAGTCCGGGTAGATTGGGGACCGCTTTCGGAGGAGCGACTGGAGGAAATTGCTATTTTTTGTCTTGGAGCTTCGGGCTTCTTTATTTTTATTATCAAGGAAAAGCAACTTTTTTCTGAAAAGGAGAAGCGGCGGGAACGGGAAGCCAGACTGGACAAGACCGGAAAAGATCTCTTACAATCCTACAGCTATATCGGAGAAGTGAACCGCAAGATGGATATCCTTATGGGTCTGGCGCTGGGACTTTATAAGACTCATAAAATGGACCCTAAAGAAGAGAAGGATTCCTATTTTTCCATTGCCAACGCTTCCAAATTACTTCTCAAGGGAAAGGATTGTAATTTATTGATATTAGATGTCAAGAAAAAGGAAATTCTAAAGACTATCTTCTTAGGAAAAAAACAGACCGCCTGGAAGGCTAAGGATATTTCGAGCTTGGGAGGGGATATTAATATTAAAAAGGACAGAGGATTCTTAATAACAGCATCGCCGAATAAGATAAATAACATTAGGAGCTATTTGATTATAGAAGGATATAGCCCAGAAGAAGAGATGAAGCCGAAAAATCTGGAAATCTTGAAAGTGCTGGCTTCCCAGGCTCTCTTTCTTTATTCTTTTGCGGTAAAATCAAGTTCGACAAAAGAAGTACCCAGGAGTTAATTATTAATTTTTTCTCGCTTTCCGCAAAGCGGAAGCTGAGAGTTTATGGCGCTATGGTGAAAATAAAGCCACTCGGAGAGAACGTCTTGGTCAAACTCTCTCCCAAAGAAGAAAAGACCCGAGGAGGAATCTATCTTCCAGAAACAGCCAGCGGAGAAAAACCTCAGGAAGGCAAGGTAATGGCGGTCGGAGACAGCTCAAAAATAAGCGTGAAAAAAAATCAGAAAGTTCTCTTTGCTAAATACAGCGGAACAGAGATAAAAATGGACAAGGAAGAATATCTGATCCTCAAGAATGAGGATATTTTAGCAGTAGTGGAATAGGCGCTTAGGCGACGAAACTTAAAACCGTCCCGATGTTCTTCGGGGCGGTTTTTTGAAAAAGCGTTTCTATAACCCTTGAGATTTGAGAGTGGAAAAGTTTTCCTTGAAAGTTCGGACGTTGAAAAATCCCAGGTCGAAAAGTCTTACTGCTCCTTGGAAAGAATCCAAGGCGTTCTCTCCGTAAAGTATGATCGTTCGAGAAGAGGGGATTTCAAATCTTCTTTTTTCTAGTTCTTCCAAAGGAAAATTCGAAGATCCTTCCAGTTTTTCTTTCTCGTATTGTTCTTTGGCACGCAGGTCGATGAGAAAGAAGGGAGATCGGCTTTCTTTGAGCTTCTTAAAATCTTCAACTGAGATATGTTTAACTTTGCTCTGATCGACAAAGGAATCGACATCTCCGGAAGAAAGGGTGGGGTAAGCAGATTTCTTCCAATTGTCGAAACCGCCTTCCAGATAAAGGAAGAAGGCAGGATAGCCCATTTCTTTAATTAGGTTTTTTCCGACTTGATTTCCCGCTCTTTCAACCAGTATATAAACTTGGCTTTTGTCGACTTCCGCTAAAATAGAAGCTAGTTCTTCGTCACTGGGATTGACCGATCCGATAATGTGCTCGGCTGAGAATTCTGCTGGATTTCTAAGGTCGATGATATTCAGCTTAATCTGATTAGAAATCATCTGAGTCACTTCCTCGGCCGTAATTT
>JBMOKR010000078.1:0-8747 GCA_049324335.1 Patescibacteria group bacterium
GGTCGAGAAGAGCATTGAGCCTTGTAAGAAAGCTCTCTCTGACGCCAAGCTTTCAACAACTGATATCAATGAAATTGTTATGGTTGGAGGAATGACTCGGATGCCACTCGTTCAGAAAAAAGTGGAAGAATTTTTCGGGAAGCACCCCAACGCTACAGTCAATCCAGATGAAGTGGTGGCGCTTGGCGCGGCCATCCAGGGAGGAGTGCTCCAGGGAGATGTGAAAGACGTGCTTCTTCTCGACGTCACTCCGCTAACGCTTGGAATCGAGACTATGGGAGGCGTGCGGACTCCGCTCATCGAAAGAAACACCACGATTCCGGCCACCAAATCTCAGATCTTTTCCACTGCCGCTGACAACCAGCCATCAGTTGAGATCCATGTGCTCCAAGGCGAAAGAGAGATGGCGGCTGACAACAAGACGCTGGGCCGATTCATTTTGGACGGTATTCCACCAAGTCCGAGAGGCATTCCACAAATTGAAGTTTCTTTTGACATCGATGCTAACGGAATCCTGTCGGTGAAAGCCAAAGACAAGGCCACTGGCAAAGAGCAATCTATCCGCATCGAAGCTTCCTCAGGACTTTCTAAAGAAGAGATTGAGAAGATGAAGCAAGACGCTGAGGCTCACGCTGAAGAAGACAAGAAGAAGAAAGAAGCGGTTGAAACGAAAAATATGGCCGACACTCTCGTCTTCACGACCGAGAAAGCCTTGAAAGAAGCCGGAGACAAAATTACAGCGGACGAGAAGAAACCGGTTGAAGAGAAGATTGAGGCTCTCAAGAAACTGAAAGATTCTGATGACATAGAAGCCATCAAAAAGGCCACCGAAGAGCTGTCGCAGGAAGCTCAAAAGATCGGCCAGAAGCTTTATGAGGCTGCGCAAGCCGCCTCCGCCCAAGGCGGACAGGCAGCAGGCCAAGAAACTCCTCCGACTGGCGAACAGCCGAAAGAAGGCGAGGTGAAGGATGCTGAGACGGAAGAAAAGAAGGAAGAAGATAAAAAAGAATAACTTTTAAAAGCGGTCCGCCGATGAGGCGGGCCGCTTTGTTTGAAAATTATGAGTGAAAAAATAGATAAAATACAAAAAATAATTGAAGAAAGCGGTAATAGTTTTCATTATGAAGTTATAAAGTATTTTGAAAATAAGGAATGGAGAGTTTTGGTTAGTCCATATTATAATGATTACTCTTCTGATAAAGCAAAAGAGGTAGATATAATTGTTCAAAAAGATTTTCCGGTCAAAGATCATTGGGGTAAAGTGCTAGGATTTACCCGGCTTAATTTATTTATTGAATGTAAGTATATAAATCATTCGGTGGTTTTTTGGTTTCATAAAAAAGATAATTTAAAAGCAGAAGAAAAAATAGTTTCGGAAACCTCTTTGAAAAGGTTTATAAATAACTCAAGTATAAGCAAACATCATCACTATTATGTAGAGGAAGTTGCGAAACTATTCTCTTCTAATTCCAATAGAGAGGATGTTATTTTTAAAGCGATTTCTCAATGTCTAAATTCCATGGTTTATTTTAGGAGAAATACGCGAGATTTGTTTCCGGATACTAATTCGCGAGCATCTTTTAAAAAGATTTTAAAAACAATTAATTATCCTCTAATAATTCACAAAAACCCTAATAATCTATATAGGATTTTTAATAGTGGTTATCAAGAAATAGATGAAAATTTTTTGTTAGAAATAAATTATTCCTATATAGATAATGAAAAGAGAAGCCAGAGCGAATATTTTCTGATAGATGTTGTTAATTTTGAAAAAATGGATAGCTTTATTGAAAAAATATTAGAAAAAGATATGGAAGTTATATGTAATAATCTTTCTTACGCTTCCTGATTTCTTTCATTCCTGCGAAAGCAGGAATCTAGTTCCAAATTACGTTCCTTACTTTTCTTGGCCGCAAGAAAAGTAACAAAAGAACTCGCCTGCGTACTCATATTTTGAAATTTATTGAAGCTCCCTCGCTGAAATTTTCAAACTCTCCCGTCGCTCGCGAGCGACAGGATCAAACAGTGAAAATTTCCGAACGTTCGGTCGCTTATAAATTTGACAAAATATTCATAATGCAGGCAGGATTCTTTCCTTGTGAGGGAAACTTTTTTATTTTGACCAAACTCTCAATTTAAGCTAGGATTTTGGCAAGGAGAAGGAGCTTAAAAATCGACCCATACCTACCATTGTAAGGGGGAGTTATGAATACGATAGCGGACGGGAGATTAGTAAGTACGAGCGTCAAGGCTGTTAAGGATTACTATAAGCGCGAGCTTGACGATGATGACCTGGATGGCCTTAGCCTAAAAAACCTTTTGGAACTCAGAGATTCAGCGGTAGCCAGGGCTGTGTTGAGAAGAAAAAGGGAGATTAAGGCGGCCCTTGAAGTTACTTCCCTCTGGCCCAAGTGGGCCATGCGGATCGTGTCCTGCGGTATGCACTCCGTCGAGCGTTCTGGGGTCGGTACCTGGGGTTCCTTCGTGGGTCTCATGATCCAGCTCATCGCCCAGTATTTTCTTGGTTTCGGGCTTGAGGAAATGATCTGGGCGGCGGTTGCCGTCTCGGTTGTTGACCTCATAGTCACGAGACCAGGCGAGGAGTGCATGCTCAAGTTCTATGGGCCAAGGAGACGCCACACCGGCGAGTTAGTGAGTTACGACTTCAACCAGGACTGCCTGGACGAAGTCGCTGGGTACCTCTGGACCTGGGTGGGCCTCATGCTCCTTCGGCATTTCGGGCTCATTCCCGATCTCACCTGGTGGACGCCGGCTCTGGCCTTCTTGGTATTCCGCTTCTTCGATGCGGTGAAACCCTGGCCAATCAAGCAAGTCGAGCGAGCTTTCGCTCCTGGCTCTGCCTGGGGCATCCTGCTCGACGACTTGGCTGCCGCGCCTTATGCGGCCGGCATCGTTGGCTTGCTGTGGCGGGTGATAGGTTAACAACAAAAGGAGGAGAAAAAAACGAGGGCGGGGTCAAACAGGGCTCCGGCCTCGCTTTC
This sequence comes from Patescibacteria group bacterium, assembly GCA_049324335.1. Lineage (GTDB taxonomy): Bacteria > Patescibacteriota > Minisyncoccia > Moranbacterales > UBA2206 > JBMOKR01. The sequence goes on from JBMOKR010000078.1 coordinate 3,003, forward strand.
GTTTTTGACCAATTTTGTAATTTGAACTAATCTTTAAGTAAAGCAACTTTAGATTTCTGTGTCCGTCACAACTTTCGAGGAGGGACGACATGGACGTGCGCGTTTACATTAGAGGAGATGGCATTGGCATCCAAGTATTGGCTGATCTTTTTGACCTGGAACTTGAAAAGGCTAAAGTTTTAGCAAAAGAGGCCAGGCACGCTTTGATTGCTGAAGTTGGGGCGCTTCCGCTAGAAGACCAAGAAAAAGTAGTCCAGGAGCTCGTCTATGACGGAGTTCTTACAGCAAAAGAAGGGGTTGCCATTCTGATGGAGGTTGATGAAAGTGGTATATGACGCACGGATAGTCTCAGGGAGACGAGGGCAGAGCCTTTGTCTCCCTCGTTTCTTTTTTTAAAGTTATTTTTTGACTTAGATATAGTTTTAAACTAATATGACACCAAACTAAAAACTGCCCGAGGGAGGGAGATATGACTTTATCACTGGAAAGAGGGGGCTGGTATATCTTCGCGGGTTTCGGAAGTCCGGGAAGAGTAGAATCTGTACTGGGGCAGACCGTTATTGTGTCTTTCCCAGGAAGAACTAACTCCCGAGAGGAGCCTATCTGGCTAATCAAGAGCCGGATAGAGAATCCCGAGGAAATCGCCCGGCTCGAGGCTGAGGCGGGAGGAGGAGAGAAATGAGAGGCCCAAGCGTTGACGTTTTGGGGGCGAGATATGACTCTCAAGATCCCTTGGGATCATTGTTTGGCGCCCTATCCTTCGGGACGCCGCACTTCCTCGAATTCGTTAACCTGGTAAGGGCGAGCCAGGAGATGAAGAATCAGATCAAAGAAGCTTTCGGAAAACTGCCTGAGAGCTCTCGTCGATCGATTCTGAAAATGATTAAATCCAGTGTTCATCGAGACGAGCTCGAGGAGGTTCTAGGCCATGAGTAGGCAGGGAAAGGCCCGGGCGCCCCAACGGGGGTGCTCGGGCCAGATGCTTTTCAAAAGCCTTGACTAGCAGAAACTTTTGTTGTAGGGTATGGGATAAACCGAAAAGAAGGGAGGGGGTATGGACGATCGCCAGCGGATGCTTGAGACTGCTCATGCCCTCTATATGGAGAGGCTGGATGAGCTTTTCGAAAGAGTCATTCCGAGACGGATAATCACCCGGGAGATGATTGAGGTCTTCATGACCCTCATCATCCTAGAGTTCTTTTTAAGAGGAGTAAGGGAGGACATAGACAAAATAAGAAAGACCGTTAGATATTTGACAGGAAAAGCTTTTGAGGAGAGCACTTTCTCCTTTTGTCTTATGAGAGTGGAAAAAATCTAATAACGGAGGAGGTGAGGCATGTCAGAGCAAACAAATGGAGTCCCGTTTGATCTAGATGGAGTGGAGGTGAGATTTGAGGAAGGGTCGCCTCTAGCAGCTCTTCTCAGTTCTCTCGGCTCCGGGCAAACGGGGGAGATTTCCCTTGGTCTTCGGGCGGAGATCTACGTGACCGAAGGATTGCTCGTCAAATTTGGCGATCAACTCCTTCGTCTCGAGAAAGGAGTCCGCCGGGAGGTCTTTCTGGTTCTTACTCTAAACGGAAAGGAGGGTGGACTGTTTTCTCCCCGGGAGCTGGACAAAATCATGAGCTTGGCCCAGGCGGCGGTCAAGGCATGAAAAATCGTCCAAACTTCCGACAAACGGCGCGGGTGCCCCCAAGGGGTATCCGCGCCGAATGCTTTTTTAGGAAAAATTTTTTGTGTTAAAATACTACTAAAAGGAAGGGGGGGGTGGCAGAAAACTTTGAAAAGGTAGAGACAATGACAGACAAGGAAAACTTCGTTTTTCCGATGCGTTTGGAGCTGGGTCCGTTCAAGAGAAAGGACGGAACTGTCTTCAGGCTAAGGGCAAACGTCGATGGCGTGGCTCTTCTCAGTCTCTTGGGAGTTGAGGAGAGTGTCCAGGATTCCAAGAGCGGAGAGTTCGGTCCATGGACACCCGTTCCGGTTCCGGCGGACAAAAAATAATTACCAGTCGAAAAACTGGCGCAAGTGGGGACGAGGCAAACAGGCTAAGTCCTCGTCTTCATTTCTAGGCGAATTTGACAATCAGTCGGGATGCTTTAAGATAACTGTAATTTTTGATGAAGAAAAGTCTGGGGAGAAAGGAGGCAACGGATGGCCCTAGACCCGATAAAACAAATTCATATCTTTACTGCTCTAAAAGACCCCGATGTGGATATGAGAAACACGGTGCGCGACCTCATCAACAAGGGAGAGATGTTTGTATGCGAGGGCGTGCGCTATGAGCTTGATAATCTTCTTGCCAAGTGCAGGGCGTGCGTCATCAGGAGCCTTTTGTCGGCCGGCATCAGTCGGCAGGCAATCAAACTAGTGTTCAGCAAAAAGAGAGCGGAAGAGATGAAAAAGTATTACCGATGACGCGGGAATCCCAGAGGGAATCCCGCGTCGGTCGCTTTTCGGAGGAAATAAATCGGCGTTGAAATGAATAACCGGCCGTCCCCGTTGGGGTCCGGCCGGCCTTTCGACGATTTCGCACTCGATGTATGGGCCCTGGATGAGACAAGGATGAGAGAAGTTTCCCCAGTATATGCTTATCACAAGCCAGGACCAGACGATTAAAGCAATTGTCCAAAAGACTAGCCTGGTCCATTGCTTGTCCTGGAAAAAACCCAGCGCAGCGAGGGTGAAAAGGGTAGAGGGAATGACAAGGGAGATGAATAGGAACATCCCGTTGCCTTCAAAAAAATCCAAGGCGACTTGCATCGGCCGCTCCCTTCTTTGATGATTTGAATCGATTTACCTTTTGATAACTCAGTAAGCCTTTTTTGTCAAGCGAGCGTTAAATTGGTAGAATAATAATAAGATGAAAACCAAAATCCTAAAATTTAGCCTCTTGGGCCTTGGTCTTGTTTTTGCTTTCTTCTCTTGGCTTTCAGTCGACCGGGCGATTAATGTTTCCGATTCAAGCACTTGGGGAGTTCCAATAGTCCTTTTTTCCATCTGGTTCGTCTTGTTAGCACTTTTTTGGATTGTAGCTTCAGATAAGAACTGGGGAGAGCTCTTTCTGACAAGTGGCGGAATTTTTCTCAGTCTATTCTTCGCTTTTTCTATTTTTCATTTTCTGGTTCTTCTTCTTTCCGCCTTGCTTATAATCTGGGCGGGAAAAGAAATCCAAAAAGAGAGTGAATCCAGAATTAGGATTAGTCCAGCTTTGATTGTTTGGCTCAAGCGAGGACTGATTATTCTGGCCTTTTCGCTGGCTATTTCCAGTCAGTACTATTTTACTGTTAAGGACCGCGATCAGACCCAATTGATTCCACGATTTCGGCTGGAGGAATTCTTGGGAGGAAATCTGGAAGAAATGATTATAAAAAATTTCTTGCCGGAAAATTCGGGGATGGAAAATCCGGAATTATCAATTAGAGAAGCAATTTTAGAAAACTACTACGCTGAAAAAATGGCTAATAATGTTCCAGAGATTAGAGACGAAAAACTCCGTCGGATCGAAGAAGAAAAAGTTGTGGAAGCTGGAAGGGCTGAGTTGGAAAAAGCGCTGGGGAAAAAACTTCAGGGAGATGAAAAGATCGGCGACCTTTTCTCTGAAATGATAAGCCAAAGTGTTAATGAAATAGTGGCGCCGAATTTGGCTGATGGCAAATCCAAGGCCGTGCCTGTCGTTCTAGCGCTCATCTTGTTTATTACTATTTGGTCGGTAGGGATATTTTTTTCTCGACTGCTCGGGTGGGCAGTTGGACTCATATTCTGGGCGCTTAAAAAAACTAGATTGGTTGAGATTGAAAAGATTCAGATCGAAAAAGAGATAATCAAGAGATAATAATATTTATTTAAAGTATGGGAGAGGATTATTTTGAGGTCTTGCCAAGAAAGGCAGGATCTGCAGAAGTTGTTGATATGGAAAAATTCAAGATGGTTAAAAGCTATATAGTTTCATTGGAAGGAGAAAACCAATCTTGGTCGCAAATCAGAGCAGACTTGCTCAATAAGATCGGTCCCTATCTCAAGGGAATCGGAAAAGATGAAAAGATTCCCTTTTTCCAGGAAGTTTCTAGGAAGGTCGCTATTCCAGGAAAAATTCTTAGAATCAAGCTCGAAGATCTTTTTGAATTGGAACGGTCTGGCGCCATTTCCAAAGAAGAGAGAGCGGAAATAGAAAAGCGAATAAATGAAATCTATCTGGAAAGAACCAAGCAGTAAGAGCGTGAGGGAGTATTATTAGCACTCAGTGTCCGGGATTGCTAATTTTTTGTTTTGGTGCTATACTGAGCTGGAATTAAAATATTTAGAGGATTTAACCCCTCCTTAATCCTCCCCTTGAAAAGGGGAGGAGGAATAAGATATGGCAAAGGACTTTTATGAAATTTTGGGCGTAACCAAAAGCGCGACAGATGATGAGATAAAGAAAGCTTATCGGAAACTGGCTCACAAATACCATCCGGACAAATCCGGAGGAGACGAAGCCAAGTTCAAAGAGATAAACGAGGCTTACCAGGTTTTGTCTGATAAGTCTAAGCGGTCTCAGTATGACCAATTTGGTAGCGCCTTTGGACGAGGTGGTTTTTCTGGTGGAGGCGGACAGGGCTTTGAAGGATTCGATTTTTCCGGATTTCAGGGGTTCGGCGGACAAGGTGGAAGCTGGGATTTTGGAGGCGGAGATTTTTCTGATATTTTTTCCGATATCTTCGGCGGAGGCGGGAGGAGCGCCAAGCGTCGCGGACGAGATATTCAAGTAGATGCCGAAATTGATTTTCAGGAAATGGCCAAGGGGGTGGAAAAAGAGTTTTCTCTCTACAAGACAGTGGTTTGCGATAAATGTAGCGGAACTGGAGGAGAACCAGGCGCTGGCCAGAAAGCTTGTCCTACTTGCCAGGGTAAAGGAAGGATTCAGAAGACCGGGCGGAGTTTTTTTGGAACTTTTTCCCAAGTGGTAGAATGCCCGGAGTGCCGGGGAGAAGGCCAGGTCTTTGAAAAGAAGTGTCGGCAATGTGGCGGAGATGGCCGATTTAAAAAAGAGGAAAAGATCAAAATAAAGATTCCATCTGGAATCGCTGACGGCCAGACCATTTCTGTTAGGGGGGCGGGAGAGGCCGGAGAGAAGGGAGCGCCAAGCGGAGATCTCTACGTCTCAATTCATGTTAGAAAGCATCCCAAATTCAAAAGAGAAGGCAATGACATCATTTCTGAGGAGAAAATTTCTTTTTCTTTGGCGACGCTGGGAGGCAAAACCGAAGTAGAGACGCTTTGGGGAAAACTGGTTCTTAAGATTCCCTCTGGCACCCAGTCAGGAGAAATATTTCGAATCAAAGAAAGAGGTGTGGCTGATCTTTCTGGAAGACAAATGGGAAATCACCTGGTCAAGATATTTGTCGCTACGCCCGAGAAACTGACTCGCCGGCAAAAGGATTTGATTGAGGAGCTTCAGAGGGAGGGGTTGTAGAGGTTATTGTCTGCGTGGCTTGCTTCGAGGTAAATACCGATTTATAATTGGAGGGTAAAATAAAAGGTAAAAAAATAAAAATGGACTTTACAAATTTGCTCCAAAAGATCGGAGTTTCCAGAGAACTCACCCAGGATGTGACGCTTCTCATCGCTATAGCTTTCGTGAGTTTCGTCTTTGGCATCTTGGTTGGTCGCCATCGCCTCATTACTATCCTGATTAATATCTATGTGGCCCTGGCTCTCATTTGGGCTGTTCCAGAAGCTTTCTTGGCTGATTCAAGCTACAAG
>JBMOKR010000079.1:0-8706 GCA_049324335.1 Patescibacteria group bacterium
GTCGGGTTCTTCAGCTATGAGGCGACTTTCGCCGTCATACTGGGAAATCCCAACGCCGTAACGTGGGAAGGCGCTCTGGGCTTTCGGGAGTGGTGGGGCCTCCTCTGGGGGTGCGGCATGGTCGGCCCGATGGTCATATTGGCCGGCCTCGCTCCTGGAGGACAATTTTTCTACTACACAGAAAGGAGGTATCGATGACAGCGATAAGAGGAGCTTATCCCCCGCGTGGGAAAGGCTCCTTTTTGATTAGCGCTAATCAAATTCTCGTCATTCCCGCGAAAGCGGGAATCTAGTCATTAAAACTAGCCACTTCACTGGATTCCCGCTTTCGCGGGAATGACAAAAGGTAAAGATTTAACGAAATTATAATTTATAAAAATAAGATCGAATCAATTAAAATACCCCAATTTTAGAAAATTCGATTCAGGAAATAGTTAAAATCAGAAAGCCACTCGACTGCCCAATGTTTCTGATGTTTCAATGGGTTGAAAGAATAGGAATCAGAATTTTGAATTACTCTCCGGCGCGCGAAAATTATCTTTTCCCCCACCTCATCGGAAAGCTTCATCTTTTCCCCCAATAGATATTTCTTCTTATTCTCCCAACCCTCAGGATTTTCCGTAAACAATTTATCATATTCAACGCTTTCAACGTTTCGTGCGCCTTCAACGACTTGAACGTCTTCAACATTTTGAGCGCTTTCAACGTTTTGGACGTCTTCAACGTTTTGAACGACTTCAACAATTTCAATATTTTCTCCCCCTTCCCAAACCCATTTCTTTCCAACTTTCCGGTAGATTTCCCCTTCGGAAATCTTTTCCTTTTCATATTCCACACTATCCGTCGTCTCGCCGTCCGGATAGCGCAGTTCCACTTTCCCCTCCTGATTTCCCAGAGAAAACGCGCAGTTATCCCGAAAGAGTTTTTCTGACTTTCCGCCTTTTATGGTGAACTTTCCATTTATCGGATGATTATAGAGATTACTGCTTCCTGTCGCCAGACTCCAACCAGAAAGGTCGGCTTCCTTCTTTCCATTGTTTCTTATCTCTACCCATTCCCCGTCCATATCCGCGCCATCGGGATTGGGAAGGAGCGCCACGAGCTCAATATCCTCATTTTCAAATCTCTCCACTTCAATCCCGAATTCTTTTTGGACCGTTTCGCTTTTCCCAGTCATCGTGAGGCTCCCCGAAAATTTTCCCAGGCGCGCATACTTATGCTTCACTTTCCTCTGCGTCGAAGTTTTTTTGTCGCCAAAATCCCACCTAACCCCCACCTCATCATCATCTATGTCAACCTCGAACTGGGCATAAGCATTCTTGTAGACTTCCTCGGGAAGATCCATCTTGAAACTGGGAAATTTTTCCAATTGATTGGCCTCACCTGGAGTAAGCATACTGCTCCAGCGCCACTTTTCTTCCAAGAAGTTATAGGAAACGTCTTCCTTGGCGCTACCCGAGAAAGAAACTTCAGAAGCGATTTCCCCATCCGGATCCAAAAAATAGACTGACTCATTAGAATTATTGAGCGCAAAAGCAAAATCTTCCCGGTAGATAGCCAGATATTCTCGGGATCCCAAGCTGATTCCGGAAGAAAAAATATATTCTCCGGTCTTCGAAGAATCTTTGAGTTTCCAGCCCTCGAGATCTACTTCTTCATCAGAATAATTATATAGCTCGATGTATTCTTCAGCGCTTTCGTCTCCAGAAGGGTTGGGAAGAATTTCGTTGAGGCGTAGTTTTCCTGAGTACTCTTCTTCGGGTTCTTCACCCCCATCATCTTCATCATCTCCCTCATCATCCTCTTCCCCATAATTCTCTTCTCCCTTGGTCGGGGCTGACCAGTTCCAGCCGGATTCCAGGAGGCTCCAAGCCTCCCCCTGATGTTTATTCTCACCGTTAAAGTCCCCGCCATCAATTTCAATCTCCGCCGAATCCAGAAGAAAGACTATCTCGTCTCCACTATTATTGAGATAGAAATTTCTCTCAAGGACTACTATCTCTTCTGGCCCGATAATTGTTCCGTCGGGAATGGTGTATTTGTGATTTCCCGCATCCTTGATTATCCAGCCGGAAATATCTTCTTCGTCCGAACCGAAATTTTTGAGCTCAATCCATTCCTCTTCACCGGAAAATGGATGGGGATAAATCTCAGTTATTCGAACTTCACCCCCAAAAGCTTGCCCGAAAGAAAAACAAAAAAAGACCGCCCCAAAAGACGCTCCCCATAGCCAACCCTTTTTAAGTTTTTCCCTCCCCATTCTCATCCCTCCTGAGACTTATTAGGTTTTTTTCAACCGCTCGCGAATCATTTCTCCAAAGTCGCGCGCTTCTTCTTTCTCGATTCTTTTTTGAAGATTCATAACCATATCCTTTACCCCGTAAGGATCAGGAACATTGTGAAATAGAAATCTTTCCTTTTCCGCGGCCGTCTGAATAAAAACATCCCCAAAATCCAGGAAGGTAGGAATTACGCCCGTAACCTCGGTCGTAATATCCTGAATATTTTCAATTTCCAGCTCACTCACATGTCTGACAAAAAGCCCTTTCTGTTCAATATTGACGATCCTCCTGTTAGTCACGATCCAGACGTCGAAATAATAGTCGATCCAGATAATAAAAAGCACTAGCCAGATTAGCATTGCCAGAGAAACCTCAATAAAAGAAAAAATATTTCCTCCCGAAAAAGAGTTGATGTTGGGGAAAAGAAAGGGCAAATAGAAAAATCCGAGAACTAAAATAGCCAGCATTCCGACTATTAGAAAAATTTGAGACAATATATCAAACCAATGACGATGAAGAACAAGAAGGATTTCTTCTCCTGGCTTTTGCCCTTGAAAATGAAATTTTCCAAACATTGCTTAAGCTATTATGTCCGTTAACTTATCCCAAAGCCCGATCCAATCAATAGAAAAAAATAAGGTGGCGCTAGAAAAAACCAGTCCTGCCACCACGAAGATGAAAAGGGGCAGAACCAAGAGGTTTAAACTGGAATTGATAGAATATTTAACTAGGTGATAGGCCACAAAGATACAAGCCAGAAGATAAACTAGGAGCAGAAGAAGATAAAAAGAAAGTATGATTAACATAATAAGTTATTTACTTGTCCATTATAGAGACAAATCTGCTAGAGGTCCAGTTGTCCGAGCATTTTTTCCGGAAACTCTAGCCCTAGATGTTCATAGGCCAACCGGGTAGCCATCCGCCCCTTGGGAGTGCGAGCTAAAAATCCCGACTGGATAAGAAACGGTTCATAGACATCTTCGATTGTTCGAATTTCCTCCTGAGTAGCTGCGGCAATGGTAGAAACGCCAACTGGTCCGCCACCAAATTTCTTGATGATGGTTTCCAGTATCCGTCGATCGGCCGATTCCAGGCCAAGCGAATCAATATCTAGCATCTCCAGCGCTTCCTTGGCTAGAATTCCATCAATAAACTTTTTTTCTTTAATTTCGGAAAAATCTCTCACTCGCTTAAGCAGTCGATTGGCTACCCGGGGAGTGCGCCGGGAGCAACTAGCAATTTCACTAAGACCATCATTCTTAATGGAAACCCCCAAAATACGACTGGATCGCCTGAGAATGCTTTGAATTTCTTGATTCTCATAAAAGTCTAGCCGATAGGTCGCCCCAAAGCGATTTCTGAGAGGATTAGAAATGGCTCCCAACTTAGTCGTAGCTCCAATCAAGGTGAACCTGGGAAGATCTAATTGAATAGTCCTAGCCGAAGGCCCCTTGCCGATAATTATGTCCAGCTTATAATCTTCCATAGCTGGATATAATATTTCCTCAATAGACTTATTCAGTCGATGGATTTCATCAATAAAAAGAATGTCTCCGTCAGACAGATTAGTGAGAATCGATCCAAAATCACCAACTTTTTCAATCGCCGGACCAGAGGTGGTTTTTATATTAACCCCCATTTCTTTAGCGATGATATTAGCTAATGTGGTTTTTCCCAAACCAGCTGGGCCATATAAAAGCACGTGTTCTATGGCCTCCTGTCTTTTCTTGGCCGCTTGAAGTAAAATGCTAAGATTATTTTTAACCTTTTCTTGTCCCACATATTCTTCTAGGCGTTCCGGCCTAAGGGTAATGTCTAACCGAGTCTCCTCCTCGCCTTGCTTAGAATCTAGAAAGGCTCCTTCGGGACAATTTTGCTTTAAGGGGGAATCAAATATCATTTTTTAACACTAAAAATAATTCCTTATTAACCGCCTTTTTATCACCCTTTGTTTAACAACAAAAAATGGCTTAAACTAGGCATTTCCTCCTTTTTCCTCTTCAATTCTAACACTATTTGACATTTTCTGAAAGTTATGCTAGACTGGACTGTCATTCCTTAAGTGGCCCTAAAAACCACTTTCAAGAATGATTAGCAGTAAACTGTAGACAACTTGGGGATTTCTATCTTTTATCCTCAAATCGGGAACTTTTTTACCCAGATCTGGACAAGCTGGTTTTGGCTGGCTTGCTCCTCGGTACTGTTCCTTCCCCGGCGCCTCTTAGGTTCTGGGAATCTTGTCTACAGATTATTGTCTTTTAAAAGCACCCTCTGAGCTGGGCGCTTTTTTAGTTAATCTTCACCCTCTCTATCACATCTTTTCCCAATTCAGAATTTACTCTCAAAACAATCACTTGTCTTCTCGACCAAAGCTCTGCCGCCCACAGTGAACCCGAAGATTTGATAATAAGAGTTTTTGAAACCACCTTTTCTGGAAAAATATTCTCCCTGCCCACTTGACCGAATTCTCTCTCAATTGCCTGAGTAGCAATAAAAAGAACCGTCTTATCATCCACACTAAATTCTTCCCGTTTTTTAAAAATAAAATCCCTTATAGACTGCATAGGATTAACTATTTTTTATTGGCATAACAATATAAACGTAAGATTCTAATACTTCCCCGCTTTTCTCGTCAATTTCCTTGAGCGCAATTGGGGAGGTGTCACTATTAAAAAGCACTGCCACTTGCTTGGTTGTGATATTACTTAGCCCATCTATCAAATATCTAGCATTTAAAACAATTTCCAAATCGCCCCCCACAATATCCGCTCCTACCCGAGATGAGTTTTCCCCTATTTCACTACTTCTCCCTTGAATAACAAGGGTTTGATTTTTTATATTAATTTTTAAACTAATCTCCGTCGCCTTATTTTTTCCAAAAATACTAGCTATTCTAATCATATTAGCCAGCTCATCCTTATTCGCAACAGCCCTAATCTGGTATTCTTTTGGCATTATATGCTTATACTCCGGATACCTCCCATTAATAACCCTTGAGACCAGGCGAATCCCAGACATCTCAAAAAAGATCTGCCCATCTTCAATTGCCATCCCTATTTCTTCATCCTCATTGTTTTGAATTATCCTACTCACCTCTAAAAAGGTTCCGGCTGGAACTATTAAATCATTTTTCTTTTGAATTAGCGCTTGGTAAATCTCTGGTTGTTTTATTTTCCCCTCCAAATTAAGTCTAGCCTCACTTAAACGGAAACTATCCGTCGAGGCAAAATATATTTCCTCCGGATTCATTATAAGATTTATTCCCCCCAGTTCCGGCCTTACATCTCCCAGGGATACACTAGTCATCAATCTATTAATAATATCTCTTAAATCTCCACTATTAAAGGATATGATCATCTCACTACTCCTTTCTGGTATGAGGGGAAAATCAGTCCCATTTAATCCTCTTATGATGGTTTTTGTGTTGACATTATTTATTTTTAGATTTTGATTATCAATAGAAATTTCCAAATTCTCGCTATTCTTAGGAAGGTTATTTATAAAATTGGCTAGTATCTTAGCTGGAATGGCTATTTCACCCTCTTTTTCCACCCTAGCTCCAATTCTTATCACTTCCCCTATTTCCAAATTAGTAGCTAAAAAAAACAAAGCTCCCTTCTTAACCCTTATCAGGACATTATTTAATATAGGGAGGGTATTTTGTTTAGAAACCACCCTCTCAATATTAGAGATGGCTTTTTTAAATTTTTCTAAAGCGCAGAGAAGTTGTATGGCCATAGAAGTATTAATTTAAAGTATTAATTAATTTATTAGTAATTATTACATTTAAGATATTTGTGGATAATGGGCTTTTAAGGCTCAAGTTGGGTATAATATCTGTGGATAAAGAGTGCGCAGTCTTTTGAATAAAGCTTTTATAATAACTTCATTGAGCACTCTTTTAAGAAAAAAGCGCGATTGATGTGGATGTGGGTTGTATAAAAAGTTGAGCAATGAGTATGTTTATCCACTAACCCTTTTTATTTTATCAACAGGTCGGGCACAGCTTATAGGGAATAAAGGCGCTCTTTTAGGAATTTAAGCTCCTCTTGAAGCTTTTCATTGAGGGCAAGCTCCTGAGTTATTTTTTCAAAAGCATGGAGCGCGGTGGTATGATCTCTTCCACCTATTTTTCCTCCTATTCCTGGATAAGAAAAGTTAAGCTCTGTTCGTAAGAGATACATAGCGATTTGTCTTGGCTTAACCACCTCCTTTTTTCTATTTTTTCGAAGCAAATCATTTATATCCACCTCATAGAAATCGGAAATAACCCTTAGGACATCCTTATAGGAAACCCCCTTCTTTTTTCCGCTTGAAATGAGGCTAGCCAGGGTTGACGAGACAAAATCAAAAGAAAGCCTTTGCCCAGTTAATTGCGCGGAAGCAATCACCCTATTAAGGGCCCCCTCCAGCTCGCGTATGTTATTTACGACGTTTTCAGCTATAAAATTTATCGCTTCCTCCTCAATAATAAGCGCTTCTTCCTGGGCTCTTTTCCTTAGAATAGCCACTCTAGTTTCAAAATCGGGCTGGGAAACATCAGCAATCATCCCTCCCTCAAAGCGCGATCTAAGCCTCTCCTCTAGTATTTGAATGGCTTTGGGCGGTCGGTCGCTAGAAAGCACTATCTGCTTATTTAATTGATAGAGATAATTGAAAATGTGAAAAAATTCTTCTTGGGTTTTTTCCTTGCCGGATATGAACTGTATATCATCAATAATAAGAAGGTCTATTTTTTGGTAGTAATCCTTAAAATCACTAATTTTATTAGTTTGGAGGGAGGTTATTAGGTCATTGGTAAATCGTTCCGAAGAAATATACTTTATTTTGAAAGCCGGATCCTTCTGGAGAATTTCATTGCCAATAGACTGGAGAAGGTGTGTTTTTCCTAAGCCTACTCCCCCATAGATAAACAAAGGGTTATAGATGCGTCCTGGGCTTTGGGACACAGCATAACAAGCGGCCCGCGCCAGCTCATTGTTTCCGCCTATTACAAAGTTCTCAAAAGTATATTTGGGATTAAGATTAGCATCTAAAATAGAGGCGGAAGATTTTGGCTTAAAAGAGGCTTTTCTCAAGCTTTTTTGTGGGGAAATGATGGCATCTACGGAGGGCTCCCTGGGGGTGTCGCTGGAAACCGAAATCTTACAACTAACCGTGGAAACCCCTGATTCTATATGTTGAAGGGCCTTAAGAATATAGCTACGATATTTATTTTCTAGCCACTCTTTGGCGAATCCATTGGGAACTCCTATTATGACATGGCCATTTTCCATCGAGAGTATATGGGTGTTTTTGAACCATGTGACAAAATTAGCCTTTGAAATGGAAAGCTCTATTTCCCCCAGGGCCAGTTTCCAGAGTTCTTCTTTGTGCATAAGGTTGAAAGTTGTTAATAAAGTATAGCAAGGGTAGGCGAAAAAGTCCAAGCAGAAGCCTTTACAAGCTGTTGATAAGCTGTGGATCTCATTAATAACTATATAGTATAAAATGGGATTTTTGTAAAATGCTGGATTTTTTCCTCACGTTGACTTTTTGCCGGGCTGTTGCTAGACTTAGTATTATCTGGGCGATTAATGGTAGGCGCCTTAGGCTATAAGTTAAGTTAAATTTAAAGAGATGAGTCAGACATATAAACCCAAATCGGTTAAGAGAAAGAGAAGGCATGGATTCAGGAAGAGAAATAGCACCAAGACGGGGCAAGAGGTTCTCAAGAGAAGACGGCAAAAAGGAAGGAAAAGTCTAACAGTGGCTTAAAAACGGCCAAAAAACAAAAAACATGCTTCCTCTTAAGAATCGACTTAGAAAAAATAAGGATTTTGAGACAGTTTTTCGAAAAGGCAGGGGCGTGTCAGTCGGCCCTGTTTTTTTAAAGTTTTTAGAGAATGGACTAGGGGTGTCGCGAGTAGGTATTTCTGTGGGGTTGAAATTCTCCACTCGAGCAGTAAAAAGAGCCCTAGCGAGAAGAAGACTCCGAGAGATTTTTCATCAACAGATAGCTTTCATACTGCCAGGCTTTGATATTGTAGTCGTTCCTCAGGGAAAATTTGATCAAGCAGGCCCGTCTCTCTCAAATCTCAGTAGTTTTGTAATCACAGCCCTTAAAAAAGCCAATTTAACCATTAAAAATAAAAAATGACAGTCATTTTTAACGAATTTATCTATCAGCCAATCTATAACCTGCTGATCTTTGTGTATAATTTTTTCAGTTTCCAGGATTTTGGAGTGGCTATAGTTTTGGTAACGGTCTTGGTTAAGCTGGCACTTTTTCCACTTAGTCGAAAACAGATCGAATCCCAAAAAAAATTACAAGAGCTTCAGCCTAAGATAAAGGAGTTGCAAAGCAAATATAAAAACGATAAGGAAAAGCAAAGTCGCGCCCTAATGGAGCTTTATAAAGAAAATAAGGCCAATCCCCTGTCTG